>NZ_CP146516.1:2547500-2647500 GCF_037081835.1 Spirobacillus cienkowskii
GTGTATCTAGTCCTTCCTTTTCAAACAAATTTAATGCAAAAAGAAGACAACGATGAATAGACTCTTCTACATAAGAGACTTCCATCCCTCTTGAGAAGACAATTTTATCTTTAATTTTAAATTTTGTAGAACTTTCTAAAGCCATAGAACCGCTCCTCACTCGCCAAACAGGTATCGGCAGGAAGTGTAAAATTCCTTAAGAGAGCTTAATAAGAAGAGGTATTTTAGATTTTAAATAAAAAAAGGAACTAGTATTGTTTTTACTAGTTCCTTTCTAATGTAAAAAAGTTCACTAAAACTATTTTCTTTTTTTAGCGGCTGATTTTCTTTTTACACCAACTTTATCTTTAAGAGACGAAGCAACTCTAAAACTAACCTTTTTAGATGCTGGAATTTTAATTTCTTCACCAGTTTGAGGATTACGTCCCTTGCGTGCTGCACGATCTTTAACTTGTAAAATACCAAGTTTATCAATACGAACTTTCTTACCAGCAGCAACGTGATCTTCAATTGCATCAAGAAAAGCCGCAATGACTTCTTTCGTTAATTTTTTTGGTAATTGATCAAATCTAGAAGAAACTTCAACAGTTAAAGCAGAAGTAGAAACAGTTGCAACTTTTCTTTTTGACATATAATAAATATCCTTTCGCATAAAAGTTAAATGGATCTTTAAATATCTTTGCCTAAAATCAACCTAATATCAAGAGGCAAAGTATATTTTTTTTATTTCCTATTGTAGGATAGGCAAAACTTTGAGTACAAACTTCTCAAAGCAAATAATCAGAAGGGATATATACCATGGATCAATCAATACTTTCAATACAATCTTGTGTTAGTTACGGTCATGTTGGAAATAGCGCTGTTACTTTTCCTTTGCAACGTTTGGGAGTTGAAGTTTGGCCAATACATACAGTTCATTTTTCCAATCATACTGGATATGGCAAATGGGGAGGCAGGGTTTTTGACATAGACGCTGTCAGAGATGTGTTTCACGGTATTAGGGATCGTGGGGTATTAGCAAAATGCAATGCCTTATTGAGTGGATATATGGGCAGTCAAGAACTCGGTAAAGTCATGATAGAAGCTATCTTAGAGTTGCGAAAATACAACATCAATACAATTTACTGCTGCGATCCTGTAATGGGAGATGTGGGCAGAGGCTTTTTTGTTAAACCAGGAATTCCGGAATTTTTTAAAGATGAAATGATAAAATATGCGACAATAATGACTCCTAACCACTTTGAATTCGAATACCTATGTGGCGAAAAAATTGAAACACTCGAACATGCGATTTCTGCAGCGCAAAACCTTATAAAAAAAGGTCCAGAAGTTGTTGTTGTAACCAGTTTAATATTAAATAATAATAAAAACTCAAACTTAAGCATACTAGCAGCAAATAAAAACTCGGTATATCTTATTACAACACCTTACATTCCAATTTCGCTTAACGGCACAGGAGATCTGACCTCCGCTTTATTTACTCATTTTTATTTAAAAGATTCAGAAAATATAGGAAACGCATTAGAAGAGACAGTCTCTAGAGTATTTAGTATTATAGATGCAACTCATTTAGAAAATTCTAGGGAACTACTTCTAGTTAAAGCACAAAATTACTTAATTAATCCAAAGTTTAATTTTAAAGCGGAAAAAATTAATTAATCCATTGTACTATTTTTACCTGAAGATTCTGTTTGGTTTTGATTAAGATTTCTTATATATTTTTTTTCAAAATGAGCTACAAAAGATAAAAACACAATAAGCCCTACAGTAATAACAATAGTGCTTAAATAAATTCCATAGCCTGCTAAAATTCCCAGAGCAGAAACTGTCCAAATTACAGCTGCAGTTGTTAAACCTTGAACCTTACTTGAAGATTTAAATATTGCACCTGCTCCAATAAAACCAATTCCGGAAACAATTTGAGCAACAATTCTCGTTGCATCAAGTCGCTGTCCACTATGAATTAAATCAGTATTAGAATAATCTGTCATGACCAAAGAAAGAGCCGTAAACATTGCCGATGCAGCACAAATTAAGGCATTAGTCTTAATTCCTGCTAATTTTCCTCTTATTTCTCTTTCTACTCCAACTATAGTACCAACTAATAATGCAACCCCGACTCGAGGCAACAAAAATAATAAAATATCTAGTTCTGATATTTGATGATTTGGAATAGGCACTTCTGAGAGCATTGTAAATCCATAAATTTATTAATTATGTCTATAATTCATCATTTAATTGTAAAATGTTTGAAATTATTTCACGCATCGCCAAAGTTATGACCAATTCTAAATTTTCATTCATAAACGCCGATCTCAAGTTAATCGAAATTTAAAGGTTAACCAATATGAATGAAAAAAAACCTGAGCTAAACGAAGATGATCTATTAAGATACATGAGAGACCAAGCTTGCCGTGCAGAAACTTCTGGTATTGCAGCTAAAAAATTTTCTCATTTTCAAAAATTACTAACAAAAGTATATTCACTTTCAGATAAAGAATTTGATATTGCGTTTTCAACTCTTGAGTCAATGATTGAAAGTTTTAATAGCAAAAAAACAAATTCAGAAGATGAAGAAAAAATTAAAAATTCACAAAAAAACAAAGAAAAAACTATAGAAATAATTTCAAATAAACAATAAATTTAATTAAAAATATTCATGAATATCAATAATAAAAATATCGTATGTAGTTCGAAACATAACACTAGTTGGCACAACTACATCAGAATTAACAAAACCAACCCATTTTAATTCCAAATCAGAATCTTTAACAAAAGGACCATAATAAAATCTACTATTTGCAATAATACCGTAACCATTATTATTTTTAGTTACAGAGATATAACTATTAACATAAACCTCTCTATCAAGTAAGTTAATTGTGGATCTAGAAAAATAACTTTTATTTATAATATTTGGTAAATTTACGGTTTTATTACTTAACAAAGACTCTGCTTCTTTTTTATTTAAAATTTCTTTTTTATCATTTTTATCTTCTTTATCTTTGACATAAAAAATACCGTCTTCTTCTGAAACAAACTGAAATGGAAGTCTACCACAAAAAATATTCCTCAATCCTTTTGATCCAAGTCCTGATAAAAAACTAGAAATTTTTTCAAAGCTTTGATGAGAATAAACTGTGTTTTGTTCAGTAAGATAATTTATATCATAGCCATTAAGCTCAAAAGATAAATAATCTTCACCTAATGGCCCTATAGCAGTTGATTTAAATGTATTATAATTATTTTTCCATACCCCCTCCATTTGTAAAGAAAATTTTTCTTTACCATCAATAGTAAAATCAGCAAAAAATTGCGGATTTTTAGAAGAAAAACATTTGTTTTGAATTTGATTAATTATATCTAAGATTTTATCTTTTGAATCTACCCTAACAAGTTCTTTTTTTATTTTCATAGAAATACATGAATTAAATAAAATAAAAAAAGAAATAATTACAATTATTTTAAAAAAATTTTTTTTCATATTTTTATTTCACCATTAATTGAAATACTTTTCCAGCTATATTTTTACCCGTCAATGATTCATAAGTTTTTAGACCCGTAGGTGAAGTTATATTAATTTCGCCAACACGATTCCCAATTAAATCGAGTCCTGCAAAACAAATATTTTTTTCATTTAAAAATTTTGCTAACTTTTCACAAATATTTTTTTGTTCTTTACTCATTTCTTTAATCACAGGCTTACCACCTTGCGCAAGATTTGAAGCAATTTTACCACGAGAAGGAAATCGCACAAAGCTTGCAATAACTTTTCCTTTTACAATAATAACCCGTCTGTCACCTTCTGAGTGTATTTCAGGCAAATAAGGTTGAATTAAAACTTTTTCTTTAAGGAATTTGTTTACTTGCTTTTTATTTAAAATTGTTAGTAATTCATTTTTATTAGGCAGTAAAGAAACATCTTCTCCGCCATGCCCTAACCAAGGCTTACAAATTATCCCATGGGTTAAAATATCTTTATTAGTATTACAAAATTCTTCAACAATTTCTACAGAAGAAGTTAAGCATGTAGGAATAATATTATGAGTATTAATAATTTTCTCAGAAAAGGCTCGCCATTGCAAAGCTTTTTCATGATAAGTTAATAAAGTATCTGCTGAATTAATAGTTGGTACTTCTTTTTGCGATGCTAGAATCCAACACAAATCTTTATACTCTTCATTAAACGGAGGATCCTTTCTTACAAAGCAAATATTAAAAAAATTTAGAGGATATTTTTTTTTACCAAGAGACAGATAATCAATTTTTAAATTAGAAATTGTTTTAATTTGACAAACTTCATTAATATAAATCTTTTCACCAAAAACATGAACATTTTCTGACAAAGACCAAAAAACATTCCAAGATTTAGCAATTGCACTTTGACATAATGCTATACTAGAATCCGTTGCAAGGTTAACCTTTGTCAAGGAATCTGCAATTATTATTAAATTCTTATTCATATAAGCTTGATTCCTTTTGTTGAACTTAGCTATTAATTTAAAAGTTTATAATATTTATTTATTAATTGCAAACCAACACTTGCAAAAAATAAAAATTAAATGCTATAAAATAGTCTCATTTAACTCATCACTTTAAATGGGAGCTTAACCAAAATGATTGATTATCGAAAACTTGGTTTTGTTTCAACAAAGCAACACACAATCTGTGAATTTGAAGGTAAAATGCTCATTGAGCACGTGATTACGCGCTCTGGCTTTAGTAATCAGTATTCAATATTATATCAAAAAAGAGCCCCTACCCATGAAGTCAGCGCAGAAATTTTTAAACACGAAAATCCTTTTTTTCCTTCTTTTAAAATTAAAAACAAACATGAATTAAAACGCTTACATTTTCAAACAGGTCATTATAAAAACTCAGGAACAATGCTCGAGTCTAGAGCTATTTTACTCACAAACAAAAGCTGTTCTGTAGGCATTGTGCAAATTTCCAAAAACGATAAATATTTTTTTTCAAACGCAGATGCTGATGAAATCTTTTTTACAGTAGAAGGAAATGGTATATTACAAACAATTTTAGGAGAAATTGACTATAAAAAAGGTGACTATTTGTTTATTCCTAAATCTATTCCTTACCGCTTTCTTCCTAACAATCCCTCTAATATGCTTATTATAGAAGGAAGCAATAACTTTGATATTCCACAAGAATTTAAACAAAATACAGGACAAATTCGCCTAGATGCTCCTTATAATCATAGAGATTTTAAATCACCAACACGTCTTCCAACAATTCAAGACAATGAAAATTTTCCTATTATTATTAAAAAATATCATCAACTTTCAATACATGAATATACAGATTTTCCTTATAAAATAGTAGGATGGGATGGCTGGTACTGGCCATTTTGTTTTTCTGTAAACGACTATCAACCTAAAACAAGCTCTATTCATCTGCCTCCTACAGCACATACACTATTTTCTGCCGAAAATTTTTACGTCATGAATTTTGTACCAAGAATACTCGACTACCATCCCAAAGCTGTTCCTTGCCCGTGGCCACATTCTAATATCGACTGCGATGAAGTGATTTTTTATGTCAGCGGCGATTTTACCAGTCGTAAAGGAATTTCAAATTATTCAATAAGCTATCATCCTTCTGGTATTCCGCACGGCCCCCATCCAGAACGATATGAACAAAGTGTTGGTGCAAAATTCACACAAGAACTCGCAATTATGGTTGACACTTTTGAACCATTATCGATAACTGAAGCTGCAATGACTCTTGAAGATCCAAAGTATCATTATACTTGGAATAGTCATTCGCATTTATAATAACTACATATAAAGCTGGCGATTTTATGACACAAATTGAAACGAAATCTACTTTTAACATAATTTTAACAGGTGGCGGAACCGCGGGGCATGTTTGGCCTCATTTTGCATTATTTGAATCAAGCAATTCGCATCTTGCCAAAGCTTTTCATGAAAATAAAATACAAGTGCACTATGTTGGTTCAAAGTCGGGTATGGAAAAAGATCTTGTTACCAAAAATCAGCCCTCATGGCATTATCATTCAATTGAGACTGGAAAACTACGTCGTTACTTTAGTTTAAAAAACATTTCTGATCCATTTTTAATATTACTAGGAGTTATTCAAGCATTTTTTTTAATTGGCAAAGTTAAAGCTTCACTTATTTTTTCTAAAGGAGGTTTTGTTTCAGCCCCTGTTGTGTGGGCTGCATGGTTACGAGGCGTGCCTGTTGTCATTCACGAAAGCGATGCGACACCTGCACTTGCAACCAAATTAACTTTACCATTTGCATTTAAGGCATTAGTTGCATTTCCAGATACTATTACAAAAATGCCGCAAATTTTTCAAAATAGAATTTATGAAATGGGTTTACCAATTCGTGAATCTTTATTTTCTGCCACCAAAGATCAGGCGATTGAATTTTTTTCACTTGATAAAGAAAAAAAGACAATTTTAATTTTTGGTGGAAGCTTAGGAGCAAGAAGTTTAAACCAAAAAATGTTTGAAATTATTCCATCACTAATTAATAATTATAATATTATTCATATAGTAGGAAAAGGCAATATTACTCAAATTTCAAGTTCAAAAAATTACAAACAATTTGAATTTCTAACTGCAGAAATGAAATATGCCTATGCAGCGGCCGATCTTGCTATTTGCAGGGCAGGAGCAAGTAGTATTTTTGAACTTGCTGCAGCAAGAATACCTATGATTTTGGTGCCACTTGGTTTGCACGCAAGCCGCGGCGATCAAATTATAAATGCTAAAATATTTACAAACAAAGGTTGGGCACAATCAATTGATGAAAGTACGTTTCAAAACGAAACGGCAATTAAACTTATTGAATTAACATTCACTTCATTAGAAGAAAGAAAAAGGGCATTAGAAACAGCTCCTGCAAAAGATTCTTCATTTAAAATAGGAGAACTAATTTGGGATATTTTATTAAAATTTGAGGCCAAAAAATAATGTTAGATAAAAAATTTATTTCCTCAAATATTTTTAATATTTTAAATAGTAATAATAATTTTAACTTTACAATAGAAATCGAATTATCTGAACTTCATATACTTGCAGAATCTATTATTCCGTGTTTATTACCTGGAGACTGGATTTTTTTAGATGGAGATTTAGGAAGTGGCAAAACAGCTTTAACAAAACAGCTATCAATTGCTTTAGGAGCAGAAAGTTTTTCTACAAGTCCTACTTTTTCAATTTTAAACACAGAAACTCTAAACAAAGAAAAAAGTATTCTAGATAAATCAATTAATTTAAACAAACTTATCCATTTAGATCTTTATCGTCTAAAAAGTGGAAAAGAATTAAATTTTTTAGGCTTAGAAGATGAATTCAATCTTTCTTCATCTATTTGTATCATTGAATGGCCATATAATATTGATGAGTCTGATTATGAAAATTTTTTTAAATTAACAAAATGCCCAAAACCCAAAAGAATTCTTGAAATATCAATTGAGTTAACAGAAGACCCACTCATAAGAAGTTATGCTTTTAAAAAAACTGAGATTTAGATAAATTCCAAAAGTCAAAATTCATACACATAGAATAAAATTACTATAAGATATATATTTAAAAATATCAAATACCATAATTTTAAAAAGGTGAAAAATGAAAACCATAAAAATACTATTTTTTATTTTAACTATACTTTTTAACACTAAAGTTTTTTCAATTTCTGTTACTTTTATAAACCCAGGAAAATCTGATGAGGATTTTTGGGTCACCTCTTCAAAATTTACTCAAGCTGCTGCAAAAAGTTTAGGCATTGATCTTGAAGTTTTGTACGCCGAAAGAAATAGAGTTTTAAATGTTAAAATTGCCGAAGAACTATCTCAAAGAACAAAAAAAACAGATTTTGTTTTTATTGTAAACGAAAAACTTTTAGCAGAAGAAATGCTTCAAATTTTAGACAAATATAAAATAAAAACTTTTTTAATTCATTCAGATTTAGTTCCGGAGCAAAAGAAAAATTTATCCAATCCAAGAGAAGTACTAAAAAATTGGATTGCAACAATTGTACCAGATAACGTTTTTGCAGGTCATTTAATTGCCAAGGGAGTTTATGATACAGCAAAACAAAATAAAAAATTAAATACCTATAATTTAATTGCAATTCATGGCGATAAAGCCACTCCAACCTCACAAGAAAGAAACCTCGGTTTACAAAAATTTTTAAAGGAAAATCCAAAAATTAATTTAAAACAATCTTTGTACGCAGAATGGAATAAAGACATTGCATACGAACAAACTAAAATTATTTTACAACGATACAATGATATCAATATGATTTGGGCTGCCAACGACCCTATTGCAATTGGAGCTTTAAAAGCAGCGCAAGAAAGTAAAAAGTCTCCAGGAAAAGATATTTTTATAGGTGGGCTAAATTGGCTAAACGAAGCAATTCAATCAGTAAAAGATAATAAGCTTGCAATTTCTGTCGGTGGTCACTTTATGAATGGGGCATGTGCACTAATTGTTTTGTATGATTATGTTAAAGGCATTGATCTCAAAGAAAAGGATCATAAAATAGAAATTAAAGTTTTTTCATCTGTAAACTCTAAAGAAGCACAAAACTTTTCACAACTTTTAAAAGAAGAACATTGGAGTAAAATAGATTTTAAAAGGTTTTCAAAATTTCATAATAAAACTTTAAAAACCTATAATTTTAACTCAAAAGAAATACTAAATACACTTAAAAAATAAGTGATATATAATTAAAAATTTAGCAATACTTCTTATATTCATCTTCGATTTCTTGCACCAAAACTTTAACAATATCATCTATTTTTACTTTTCTTGTTTCTGCCCTATTGTCACGATATTTTAATTCCACACAATTTTCTGCAAATGTTTTAGGAGAAAGAATAATTCTAAATGGAATACCAATTAAATCTGCATCTGCAAATTGCGACCCAGGTTTTTCATCTCTATCATCAATTAGTACCTGAATTTTTTGGTCACACAAATTTTTATAAATTTCTTCAGAGGTATTAAAAATATTTTGTTCTTTTTTATTTAGTACGCAAAAATGCACTTCAAAAGGAGACACTGGGAGAGGAAAAATAGGCCCTCTTTCATCATGACTTTCTTCAATTATAGCTGGTAATAGTCTTGTAATACCAATTCCATAACATCCCATAATTGGATATTGTTTTTTGCCATTTTGATCAAGATAAGTGCAATTCATTCCTTCAGAATATTTAGTACCTAAATGAAAAATGTTACCTATTTCAATACCTCTCGTTGTGGCAAGTGAATGACTACAATTTGGACACGGATCACCTTCGCGTGCAGCAGCAATATCACCAATAATTATTTTTTCTCTATCTGATACTTGAGAAAGCAAATCTCTATCGGCATTAAAATTTACAAAATGAAAATCTTTTTCATTTGCTCCAACAACTAAATTGCGACTCTTAACAACGGTATGATCTAATATTACAATACAATTTTTTAGATTAAGCCCAATAGGTCCAGTACTTCCTGCAACACCACCAGCACGCACAATTGCATCATGAGAAGCAGGTACAACTTCAGACTGCACCAATGTTCTCACTTTTTTATCTATAACCTCTAGATCACCACGCACAAAAGCAATCACAGGCACATTTGAAAGAGTTTGAAACATCACAGCCTTTGCTGTTTTATCTGGAGATACTTCAAGATGTTTGGATAGCATTTCAATAGTTTTTATATTTGGGGTATGAACTTTATTTAAAGCAAGCTCTGACTCATTGCAATTAATAACATAAGGAGACGTTGAAATTTCTTCGTTAGCCGCATATTTGCATTTTGGACAAGTAATAAGTTTATCTTCACCAGTTGGTACTAACATTTGAAATTCGTGAGAATACTTACCACCAAATAAGCCATTATCAGACATAACACTTACAAAATTTTTACATCCTGTTCTTTTATAAAATCGATTATAAGCGCTATACATATTATCATAATATTGCTTTAAGTCATCTTCATTTGTATGAAAACTATAAGCATCTTTCATGGTAAATTCACGCAAGCGAATCAAACCACCACGAGGTCTTGGCTCATCTCTAAATTTTGTTTGAATTTGATACATCATCACGGGTAATTGACGATAACTAGTAATTTCTGTACGTGCTAAGTAAACAACAGGTTCTTCATGAGTTGGATTTAAAACCATTTGTTTTTCATGACGATCTTTAAACTTCATCATGTCTTTACCAAATGTTTGATAGCGACCCGTTTCTTCCCAAATATCTTTAGGAGAAGCACAAGGCAATCGAACCTCCTGCCCCTCAACAGATTCCATTTCTTCACGACAAATTTTTTCGATCTTAGATATACAACGCATTCCTAAAGGAAGAATGCCATAAATACCTGCAGCAAATTGGCGCATAAAACCGCCTCTAAGCATAAATTTATGGCTTGGAAGCTCGCTATCTCTAGGTGTTTCTTTAATTGTTTTCGCCACTAACTTAGACATACGCATAACAAAAAAACTCCAAATTTTATTTTTTAATGTATATTATTTAAAAACTGCTCAAGAGATATTGATTTATCACCAATATGTTTTTTCAATTCTTGATATTCATTTTGTGCAGATTCTAAATAACTTCCACGACGTATACATGTAATTAAACGATTTTTAGGCGTATGAGTTGAGGGCACAAACTCTGTTGCAGTCACTTCATATCCTTTTGAACGAAGCAAACACATTCTCAGTGCATCGGTAAAATGCGCTGCCACTTCTCGCCTTACCTGTGGCGTATGAAAGACTGGTGACAAAGGATGTGTCTGCGTATCTTCTTTCCAAAACCGAGCAAGCTCAGCCTGGCAACAAGGAGCCACAGCAATAAAATCTGATTTTTCTTGCACAGCAAAAGAAAGCGCTAAATCTGTGGCAACATCACATGCGTGTAAGGCAACAACAGCATGAGGACGCGTTTCTTTATTCCATTTATAATCCGAAATTGAAGTTGCTTCAAAAGATAAAATATTTGCAAAACCTAGTTTCTGTGCTTTATTTTGACAGTCTTTAATTATTTTAGAATTGCTATCTACTCCTACAATTTCTACAGGATGTTTCCATTTTTCTAAAAAACTCCACGCAAGCAAGAAAGTAAGATATGATTTGCCACATCCAACATCTAAAATTCTCACAATTTTATGTCGCGAAATAAGAGACTCAATATGAGATTCAATTAAATTATACATATGATTAATTTGTATAAATTTTTTTACGTTATCGGGAGACATAGAAGCATCAGAGTTTAATAAACCCAGCGATAAAAGCAAATCGGGTGCCGTAATTGGTGTGATTGCATATTTTTTTTCGCCTAAAAGCTTTTCTATTCTTTTTTTATTCCACCAGTTTAATGACAATTCTTTAAAACTAACTGGTTTTTTATATATTTCCATATGTTTCATATTCCAAAATTAAAAAGTTTTTCTAAAAACACAGCAACACCATCTTCATCATTTGAAAGTGTTCTAATTTTTGCAGCATTTAAGGCATGTTCATCTGCATTCGCCATGGCAACTCCTAATCCAGCGAGGGATAGCATTTCAACATCATTTTCTCCATCTCCAAAAGAAATCGCTTCGTTAATATGGATTCCTAAATAATCACACACATATTGCATAGCAATACCTTTATTCATATTTGAAGAACCCAATTCAATCCAAGGCCAACCATTAAATGTGCAAAAGCTAACGTTATAAGGCTTTAAAAGCTCAGATTGCTCTTTTAAAAAAGCTCGCCTGTCACTCTCTGGAGTTAACAAAAAAAGAAAACTGACAACAGATTCATAAAAAGGGTTATCAACATCAAATTCTTTAATATCATTGTCATAATGGAAGGAAAAATCGTTTGAATTTAAATAATGGGGTCGCAAGCAATAAAAAGAACTCGATGTATCTGCAATTAAATTTTGAATAGAATAGTTAAGTTTATTATTTAATATATTTTTACACATGTTAACAACAGTTTTTTTTAATTTATTATCTAAATAAACAAGCATCATTGAGTATCCATCATCTACATGTTTTTTAATATCACTTCCATTTAATGTAATAACAGGAGTTTTTAAGTTGATTTCTCTTGTTACATTTCTCACTGATTTTAAAGTCCTACCTGTAGAAATTACAACATGAATTCCTAATTCTATTAATTTATTTAAACAACTAACACTTCTTTGCGAAATTACTTTTCTAGAATTTAAAAGAGTTCCATCCAGATCTACAAATATTGCTTTATATTGAAAACCCATATTTTCTCCCTTTTGAATTTATACGTAATTTAACTTAACAGAGCTCCCTCTTTTAAATGATTAGAAAGAAAAATTGGGCTTACCTTTCCTTCTACAGTTTCTGTAGCGATAACCATTCCTTCGCTTACTCCAAATCTCATTTTTCTTTTTGCAAGATTTGTCACAACAATCACTTTTTGATTAACAATTTCTTCTGGCTTAATCCATTCTCTTATTCCAGAAAAAACTTGTCGTTCACCAAGCTCTCCTATTGATACCAAAAGTCTAAGTAATTTATCAGATCCTTCAACACACTCAGCGCTAATTACCGTAGCAATTCGCATTTCTATTTTTGCAAAATCTTGAATTTGAATTTCACTACTAGTATTATTATTGTTGTTCTCAGATTTAATTCTTTTTTCTATATTTTCATTTTTTAGATTTTTCACTTCAACATTTGTTACAATATTTTTTTTCTCAACCAACTCAAGCTCTTTATTTATATCTATTCTCGAAAAAAGCTTTGGAATATCATTTATAACAAATTCAAAATTAATTGCATAAAAATCTTTCGATCTTTCAAGACAATTTGATAGATCTAAAACATTTTCGCCGATACTTTTAAGTAAGCATTCCATTTTTTTAGGGAAAAACGAATAAGAAGCATACCCAACAACTCTTAAAACTGCAATACTCACTGCTAATATATTGCTTAAGCATTTTAAATCATTTTCGTTATTACTTTTATACAAATCCCATGGTTTTTGATTTGCTATATGTTTATCAGTAATAGAAATTAAATTCCAAATTTCTGTCATAGCATCTGCAATTCTAAATTCATCAAAATATTTTATCACATTATTTATTGCACTAACTGAAGAATTTTTAATTTCTTTTTGCTCGTCTGTTAAAAAGTCGAAATAAAATTTAGGAATTTTGTTATCAAAATATTTTTCTATCATGGTTAGAGTTCGAGAAAGCAAATTACCCACTCCATTTGCTAAATCAGCATTATATCTTTCAAAATATGCTTTCCATGAAATATCTATATCTTCTCCTGGATTTGTGACTCTAAAAGCATAATTGACAAACATATCTCTACCAAAATGCAGAATTTGATCTACAGTAACAACATTACCCAAACTTTTAGACATTTTATGCCCATCTTTTAACAACCAACCCGTTACGTATAGTTTTGGAACTGGGACATCTAACGATAAACACATTGCAGGCCAAAAAATTCCATGAAATTTAAGAATATCTTTTCCAAGAATATGATAAGCGTTTTTCCAAAACTCACTTTTTCTTGCAGCCTCTATTCCGCCAATACCAGTAATATAATTTGGTAATGCATCAAACCAAACATAAGCGACATGCTCAGTATCAAAAGGTAACTCGACTCCCCAAGTCAACCTAGTTTTAGGACGCGAAATACTCAAATCACCTTCTAAACTATTTAGCATAGATAAAAGTTCATTTTTATAACGTTCTTGATGAGTGATTCTATGACTAGAAATTAATTCTATAAGTTGTTCACGATATTTAGAAGTTTTAAAAAAATAATTTTTTTCTTTACGAAGCTCTGTTGGCCTTTTATGAACTAAACAATTGTTGTGTTCATCTCTTTCATTACTCGTTAAAAAACCTTCACATTTAATACAATAAAAACCTTCATGTTCACCAAAATAGATATCGCCTTTTTTATAACAATAATTTAATATATCTTGAACATTTTTTATATGATTTTTGTCTGTCGTTCTTATAAAAATATCATTATTAATTTCAAATTTTTCAAATTCATTTTTCCATAAAGCAGCCATTTTATCGACTAACTGCTTTGGAGTCACTTCGAGTTCTTTTGCTCTAGACTGCACAGCTTCGCCATGCTCATCCAAACCAGTTAAAAATTTTACTTCCATTCCTCTATGTAAATAGTGCGTTTTTAAAATGCTGGCTAATATTGTTGCATAAACATGCCCTGCATGAGGATCGCCATTGGCATAGTAAATAGGCGTTGTAAAATATTTATAGGCTTTACTCATAATAAAATAATCCTTTTATAATTCAAAATAAAAAACTGGATACTGTTTGGTACAGCATCCAGCTTTGAAATTTATTGAGCAAATAAGCTCAACAATAAAACACGACTATTACTTAACCTTAATTGGGAGATGCAGCCCTGGTACAATTTCCGCATTTTTAATTCCTACTTTTCCAGCGGCAATTTCTCTAAGAGCTGTTACTGCTTCCTTATTCTTGCACTCTACAAGAGGATCGCTGCCTTTTTGAAGTTGTCGCATACGACGCGCAGCTAACATCACAACAGCAAAACGATTTGGAATTTGATCGAGACAATCTTGGACAGAAATACGAGCCATAATGCTTCCTTAGAAAGAGCAAAAGGTGAAAGAATGCACTGTTATTAAACAGTATATATACTTTGTAGCAATAGCCAAAGACTGCGTCAACACGTTTTTCTGATGAAAGTTGGAAGTTTGCTTCATTTTTTTCTACCATCTTAGGGATCAAGCACGTCGAGTACGTTTGACCTCTTAAAAGGAGATAAACGCTAATGAATAGTCGCTACACAATAAAAAGAATAATAATTACAGCAATTTCCGCATTACTGGTTGCTTATATTGTATATCTTTCTGCATCAAATTCCAACAAAGATGCCAATGACAAATCGTCTAAAAATACGATAACAATTGCGTTTGATTCAAAAATTACAACTGGAGACCCAAGGCTTATTGGTTCTGACGCAAATAGCCAGTACCTAGAAAATTTAAGATTCCTCAGTTTAATGAGTTATGATGAACAAGGTTCTCTCATCAATATATTAGCAAACAACGTAAAATCACTCTCAAATAAGTCTTGGCAAATTTTTCTAAAAAAAGGTGTCAAATTTAACAATGGGCGCGAAATTGATGCATTTGATGTTGAAGCAACATACGATTATATCATCAATACCCCAGAAGGTTTTCCTCCTAGCCCAAGAAAAGCCGCTTTTTCAAATGTATTAACTTTCAAAGCAAAAGATAAAGACACATTACAAATCAGCCTTAAAGAGCCTGATGCTTCTTTTTTAAACAATTTAATTATTGGTATTCTTCCAAAAGAAGCAATATCCACACAACCAAATGAAATCAATAATAAAGGCTTTGAAAGCGGCCCATTTATACTAAAGTCAATAAGCGCTTCTGATTGGACCCTCGTAAAAAATCCAAACTACAACCACTCTTCATTAGCACAAATTGAAAAGCTTGTTTTTAAAATTATTCCAGATAGCGGAACCCGTTATGCAGCCTTGGCAAGGGGAGATATTGACATCGCCCAAAATGCAATCGACCCAGACAAAGTCTCTCTGATACAAAAAACTAAAAACAGCAATTTCGAAGTACTCAGCGCTCCAAAATTAGCAACCACATACCTTGCCTTTAACTTTAGAGATCCGAATTTTAACATTCTTAAAATTCGCCAAGCAATTGCTTATGCCATCGATAGACAAAGTCTTTTACAGTTTAGGCTTCAAGGACAAGGACTTATTGCAACTGGAATGTTTCCAAACAATAATTTCTTTTATGACAGCTCAATTCCAGAAATAACTTATAATCCTCAAAGAGCGAAAACTCTTCTCAAAGAAACAAGTGTCAAAGAGCCACTAGAATTTATCATAAAAGTCTCAAATAATAATAAATCAACAGTTGAAGTGGCAAAAGCGATTGCCGCCAACCTAAAAGACGTAGGATTTTCACCCACAGTAGAAATGCTAGAAAATAATGTTTTTTTAGAACAAGTCAAAAAAGGTTCTGCAAAGGTCTGGATATCTCAATGGGTTGGTTTTAAAGACCCCGACCATCTTCGTTTTGTTTTTGCATCAAATATGATTCCTCCTGCCGGTGGAAACCGAGGAGCATATTCAAATCCTTCTATCGATAATCTCTTACAAGAAGGTCGCGAAGAAATGGATCCAAAAAAGCGTAAAATGATTTATGATCAAGCGCAAAAATTATTAGCAGGAGATCTTCCTTATGTTTACTTATGGCATAATCTTAATATAGCTATAGTTTCAAAAAGAGTAAAAGGATTTAAATTATATGCTGATGGTCGTTACTGGTCGCTTGTAAACGTAACAAAAGATTAAAGGAATATAATGCTAAAAGTTTTTTTTCAGCGATTTTTTCAGCTGCTTGCTGTTTTATGGGGTGTGTCATCAATTGTTTTTTTTCTACAAAGAATGATTCCTGGAAACCCTGCGGATACCATTTTAGGCGTAGACGCTTCTGATGCCGATAAATTTGAGTGGTTAGCAAAATACGGTCTTAACGATCCATTATGGAATCAATATTTAAATTTTTTAAAAAATTTAATTCATGGAGATTTAGGATTTAGCTATTCAAGTTTTATTCCTGTAACGGAATTAATATTACCAAGGCTTTGGGAAACAGTGCAACTCGCTACAGTTGCTTTTATTTTTTCTATTTTGATTGCAACTTTTATTGGAATTATTAGCGCATCTCAAGCAGGAAAATTTTTAGATAAAGCTGCAGCAATTGTTTCTTTACTTGCTATATCAGCACCCAGCTTTATTATTGGCCCTGTATTAATGTGGATATTTGCTGTAAAGTTAGATTATTTTCCATTAATGGGCAATGAAGGCCAGAGTTCATTTATTCTTCCAGCAATAACACTCGGGGCATCGCTAGCTGCTTTTTCAAGCCGTATGATAAGAAGCGGAATTGTTGATGTATTACAAGAAGATTACATTCGAACGGCTAAAAGCAAAGGGCTATCGCAATTTATAATCTTAACTAAACACGCTTTAAGAAATGCTTTTTTACCCACACTTACAGTGTTAGGAATGCAATTGGGTGTATTACTTAGTGGAGCGGTCATCACAGAACAAATTTTTAATTGGCCAGGTTTAGGAAGTCTTATTGTAGAAGCTGTTCAACAACGAGAATACAATATAGTTTCTGGTTGTGTTATAATTATGGCTACAATTTATGTGGTATGTAACCTTTTAGTTGACATTTTATACCGCATTTTTGACCCAAGGGTGCGATTAACATGACAACATTATTTAAACGTTTTTTTAAAATTGTAAGACAAGATAAAACAACAATTGTCTCTGGCTTAATTCTTATTTTTTGGTTTTTTATTGCAATATTTCCTCTTGTTTTTCATTCTCTAGCAATTATTCCGATTCATTTACAAGAAAGGTTACAAGACCCTTCTACTCAATATTGGTTTGGCGTTGATGGCAACGGACAAAGCGTCGGCTTACTCATTATGAATGGAGCCTCTACTTCACTCATTGTAAGTTTATTTACTGTTAGCATGAGCTTAATAGTTGGAATTCCAATGGGAGCAATTGCAGGTTTTTTTGGAGGTAAGACAGATGCTTTAATTTCTCGACTTATTGATATATTATTAGCTTTTCCTCCAATGGTTTTGCCTATTGCTATTATGGCCTTTTTTGGTGGTGGTTTGCTTAATGTTGTCATTGCATTGAGTATCACAGGTTGGGTCAGCTATGCGCGTGTAGTTCGCGGCCAATTTTTATCTTTTAAAGAAAGAGAATTTGTTGTTGCTGCAAAATCACTAGGTGCAAATAATAGCAGGTTGATGTTTAAACATATTTTTCCTAACACAATATCACCACTGGCTGTGCAAGCAACGTTTTCTTTAGCAGGAGTGATCATTGCCGAGGCTGGACTTAGTTTTTTAGGATTAGGAGTTAGCCAAAATCATGTGAGTTGGGGTGGTTTATTAAACTCAGCACGAGATTATTTAACCACAAATCCTTCACTAGCTTTTTTTCCAGCCTTAGCATTATTTACCGTTGTTGCAAGTTTAAATTTTGTTGGCGAATCCCTCCGATTAATGTTTGATCCAAAAAGTATTGGAGCAGGCAGGACTTAAAAAATTTTAATTTATTAAATATTAATACAAAAGAATACCATTAACAAAAAATAAACTATTACAATTATAATATTATTTTATTGGACAAATAAACAAAAAATATGTAATAAACATTTTAATGTTATGTTTTAGAGGTTTTATCCAATTTTTGAGGGAGCTATGAGTTTTCTTTTTATAGCATGTACAATTTTTTTTGGACTATTGCACATACAAAGTTACTCAAAAACACAATGTAAAAAAATAAGATTTTCGACAATTGGCTGGACAGACATCACTGCATCAACAGCAATAGCAAGCGAAATATTGCAATTGCTGGGTTACGAAACTAAAACTATCAATCTATCTCTACCAATGACATTTGCTAGCTTAAAAAACAACGACGTTGATATTTTTTTAGGAAATTGGATGCCAACAATGAAGGCGGATATCACTCCCTATCAAAATCAAGGATTGATAGAAACCATAGGAACAGTTTTGAAAGGAGCTAAATATACGCTCGCAGTACCTAAATATGTTTTTGATGCCGGAGTAAAAAGTTTTAAAGATTTACATAAACATAAAGATAAATTTCAAGGAAAAATATATGGATTGGAACCAGGTAACGATGGAAATAGAATTATTTCAAATATTATCCAAGGTAACAATTTTAATTTAAAAAACTGGAAACTTGTCGAATCTAGCGAACAAGCCATGTTAATGGAAGTATTGCAATCAGCCAAAAGAAATAAATGGATAGTTTTTTTAGGATGGGAACCCCATCCAATGAATAAAATGATTCAAATTTCTTATTTAACTGATGGAGATTTATACTTTGGCCCTCATGAAGGAGGGGCAACAGTATATATTAATAGTAGAAAAAATTATTCAAAAGAATGTCCTGAAATTAGTAAATTTTTTAGTAACTTCAATTTATCAATTGAAGACGAATATCAAATGATGAATATGATTATCGATCAAAATATTTCTCCAAATATTGCTGCAAAAAAATGGATTAAAAACAACATTAACAAGGTCGAAAAATTTTTAGTAAATATAAAAAAATCGAATAGTAATTATATCAGTATACACGAGTTAAAAACATTAATTCAAAAAAATAACTATTAATTTTTTCTAAAGGAAACTTATGCAAAAAATTCCGATTGGAAATTGGATAGAAGAATTAATAAATTATATTATTAACAATTCGGAAAACTATTTTAGGATAATTTCTGATTTTATAAACACATTAATTAATTACATCATTGATAAATTTGAAGAAATACCTCCTTTAATTTTAATTTTAATATTTCTAATCATTTTCTATTTAATCAAAAAAAATTTAAAAAATACTATTATAATTGCAGTAGGATTTTTTTTAATTTTAAATTTAGGATATTGGAGAGAGTCACTAGAAACCGTAACATTAGTTTTAATTTCCACTTTTTTCTCTACAATTTTTGGACTTCCTATTGGGATATTTTGTGCGCATAGACCAAAAGCATATTCTCTCTTAAAACCAATATTAGATTTAATGCAAACAGTTCCTACATTCGTTTACTTAATTCCTACTCTTATTTTATTTGGACTTGGTATTGCACCAGGTATATTTTCTACAATCATTTTTTCTATGCCATCTGTAATAAGACTGACCTATTTAGGTATTAATAAAGTTCCAAATAGTCTTTTAGAGGTTGCTGACTCATTTGGAGCTGGAAATTGGAAAAAACTTTGGACAATAGAAATTCCGTTTGCAAAACATTCTATACTTACAGGCATCTCACAATGCATCATGCTTTCTTTATCCATGACAGTTATTGCTGCTCTCGTAGGAGCAGATGGTTTAGGAAAATCTGTTATTCAAGCACTTAACACCGTTAACATTGTAAAAGGTTTTGAGTCAGGATTAGTCATAGTCATTATTGCAATAATACTTGATAGAATTTTATACGAATCTAATAAAAAATTAGGTGAATCAGTATGAATAATATTTGTTTTCAAGTTAATAACTTAAATCTCGTATTTGGTAAATATGCTAATAAAGCCCTTACAGAACTTAAAAAAGGAAAATCAAAAGAAAAAATTTTTAATGAGTTAAATTGCACAGTAGCAATAAATCACGTAAATATTTCAGTATTTTATGGAGAAACTTTAGTGATTATGGGAGCCTCTGGATCAGGAAAATTCTCTTTGCTACGATGTTTTAATGGAATTAACGGAAGAACCAACGGAGCGACTGCAGGAAATATTAATTTTTTTGATAATAAAAGTAAAGAAAATTTTGATATCTTAAATTGCTCTAAAAATAAAATTACAGAAATTCGCAAGCATAAAATTTCAATGATTTTTCAAAATTTCGCTTTAATGCCTTGGCGTACTGTAGAAGAAAATATTGCATACCCACTTGAAATCCAAAAAATTAAGAAAACTGAAATTAAAAATATTGTTTATGAAAATCTTAACATAGTAGGTTTAACACAATGGAAACATAAATACCCAGAAGAACTTTCAGGGGGAATGCAACAAAGAGTTGGTATTGCAAGAGCATTCGTAACAAATGCAGAGATTCTGTTAATGGACGAACCTTTTTCTGCATTAGATCCCTTAAATCGCAAACATTTACAAGATGAAATATTACAATTTAAAAATAAATTAAAAAAAACTATTATCTTTGTTTCTCATGATTTTAAAGAAGCAATTAAATTAGGAACTAGAATTGCAATCATGGATTCTGGAAAAATATTGCAAATTGGAACAGCAAAAGAAATTATTGAAAATCCTAAATGCGATATAGTAAGAAAATTTGCTGAAAAAGAAACAGGATATTTTAATTAAATAATAAGTTTATTTAATTTATAAATTTTTTTATGAAAGGGTAAAATAATGAAAAATAAATTTTATGATTTTATTATAGTTGGAGGAGGTTCTGCTGGCTGTGTTTTAGCAAATAGGCTGAGCAGCAATTCGGCCAATAAAGTTTTGGTACTTGAAGCAGGAAGGCCAGACTACATTTGGGATATTTTTATCCATATGCCTGCTGCTCTCATGTACCCGTTAGGAAGTAAATTTTATGATTGGTGTTACCACACAGACCCTGAGCCTTTTATGAACAAAAGAAAAATTTTTCATGGAAGAGGAAAAATTTTGGGAGGATGTAGCTCGATTAATGGAATGATTTATATTCGAGGCAATCCTCTTGATTACGAAAAGTGGGCAACTCAAAAAGGCTTAGAAAACTGGGATTACGCTCATTGCCTACCCTACTTTAACCGCGCTGAAACGAGAATGATAGGTGCGGATACCTATCATGGGTTTTCTGGACCACTTATGCTTGAAACAGCTCCCTGTGAAAATCCATTGTTTCATGCATTTTTTAATGCAGCTCAAGAGGCTGGTTACCCATTAACAGGAGATGTCAATGGCTACAGACAAGAAGGTTTTGGACGCTTTGATCGCAATATCAATAGAGGCCGAAGACTCTCTGCCTCTAGAGCTTACCTACATTCTGTAAAAAGAGTTCGGCAAAATTTAAAAGTAAAATGCCGCGCCCTAACAACAAAAATAATTTTTGATGAAAACAGAGCAATCGGTGTTGAGTATCAACAATTTGGGATGAATCATAAAGTTTATGGAGGAGAAATTATTTGCTGCGGAGGAGCGTTTAATTCTCCACAGCTATTGCAACTCTCAGGAATAGGAAATGCCGATGATCTAAAAAAACTTGGAATTCATGTTGTTACAAATCTTCCTGGCGTTGGACAAAATCTACAAGATCATCTTGAGGTCTATGTTCAGCATGCCTGCAAGCAGCCTGTGAGCTTATATCCAGCGCTTCAGTGGTGGAATAAACCTAAAATCGGTTTTCAATGGCTATTTCAAAGAAAAGGCGCAGCCGCAACAAATCATTTTGAAGCGGGAGGGTTTATTCGTAGCAACGAAAATGTGACTTATCCTAACATTCAATTTCATTTTTTACCTCTTGCCGTGCGGTATGATGGCTCTTCACCAAATCAAGGGCATGGATATCAAGTTCATATCGGTCCTATGAATTCTGATGCCAGAGGACATGTAAAAATTCGTTCGAACAACCCAAAAGAGCACCCAAGCATTCAATTTAATTACCTTTCAACACCTCAAGACCGCAAAGAATGGGTTGAAGCGATTCGCTGTGCTCGAACAATTTTAAATCAACCTGCATTACAACAATATAATGGAGGCGAAACTTCACCCGGACTCCATGTCGAATCTGATGACGATATTTTAGATTGGGTTGCGAGAGACGCAGAAACTGCACTTCACCCATCGTGTAGTTGTAAAATGGGAGAAGACCCTATGTCTGTTGTCGATCCCAAAAACATGGGCGTTTACGGTGTGAAAAACCTTAGAGTTGTTGATGCATCAGTTATGCCATTTGTGACAAACGGCAACATTTATGCGCCAGTTATGATGATTGCTGAAAAATCTGCGGACATTATTTTAGGAAATAGTTTGCTACAACCTATTCAAGCAGAATACTATCAATACAACAAAAATAACCTAAATATACAAACTAATCCTCAAGATACAATACATACACTATCTTAAAAATCTGTTACATTATTATAAAAACACATAAAAAATACTATAAAATTGAGAATTAATAAAAGCAAGCAATTTTTCCTTTAAAAAAAATTAAATAATCCGAAAATTTATATAATTTGTTACGTTATAACTTGTACGATATTGCAACTTGGATAAAACGATGGAAGATTTTACAAATAATATAGATTTTACAAAAATATTTTTAGAAGAAGCTAAAGAAACTTTAGAAAAGTGGGAAAAAACCTGTTTAGAAATTGAAAAAAATCCAAATCAAGAAGAATTTACTACATTATTTAGGTACGCCCACAACTTAAAAGGATCAGCTAAATCTGTAAATTTAAACAATTTTGCGTCATTTATTCATAAAGTAGAAGATTTTATTACTCTTTTAAGAGATGGTAAAAAACAATTTAAAAACGAATATGTTTCACTGTTTTTAAAATGCCATGCTTTTATGGAATATTGGTGTACAAAACTTGACTCTGATACAAATTTTATTCCTTCTGACTTAAATGATATTAATTTTGTAATTGAACAAGTTATCAGTAAAAGTAGTGATGCTATTTCACAAAGTTATGAAATAATTTCTACTTCTACGGGATCGAAAAACACAACTTCTAACAATAACGAAAATAGCAATTCTAATCCAAGTAAAAAAAATATAAAAGCAGATTCAATTAGAATACCCGCTAATAAAATTGATATAATAATAGAATATATCAGCGAATTATGCACTCATCATGCAGTGATATCGCATTGCAGCTCCACTGATTCATACAATTCAAAATCATTCAAAAATTCTGTTCAAATAAGTGACAAAATAATTAAAAATTTACAGACTAATGTTTTTTCACTAAGAATGATTAATTTACAAACACTTTTTCAACGTCTTGAGAGAACTGCAAAGGACTTAGCACGACAACAAGGAAAAGATCTAGAAATTAATATTGAAGGTTCTGAAGTTGAACTAGATAAAAATATAATAGAAAATATAGTTGATCCATTTGTTCATGTAATTAGAAATGCAGTCGATCACGGTTTAGAAAAAAGCGAAGAACGAGCAAATAAAAATAAACCAATTAAGTCAAAAATATTACTTTCTGCTAAACAAAACATAAATGATGTTGTCATTTCAATTCAAGATGATGGAAAAGGAATTGACCGCGATAAAATTTATGCAAAAGCTGCAGAAAAAAAGATTATCAATGGAGATGAAGAATTAAGTGAACAAGAAGTTTATCAACTTCTCTTTAAACCAGGATTTTCTACTGCAGAGTCAATCACAGAGGTATCTGGAAGAGGTGTTGGTTTAGATGTGGTAAATCAAGCTCTCAATGATATTGGTGGATTTGTTCATATAACAAGCGAAATAAATAAAGGAACTTGCTTTGAATTCCATTTACCCTCAAATCTCTCAATCATAGAAGTACTAACAATCAAAGTTGATGGACTTAATTACGTTATTCCAATTACAGAAATTAAAGAAGTTTTAGATTTAACAAAAATAAAAGTTGATCATGTTACAAATAGTGAAAATATTGCATTATTGCGAGAATTTCCAATAATTATTAAAACATTATCAAAATACTTACCAAATAATTTAAAAAGCGGCCAAGATAACAACACAAATAAAATTGCGTTAGTCACAAACCATCAAGATAGTCATTATGCTTTTGAAATTGATGAACTATATGGAATAGAAAGCATTGTAGTTAGAAAAAAAAGCGAAAAATTTAATGATATAAAATATTATATAGGTTCCGCAGTTCTTCCAAATGGCGAACCTGCATTTATCTTAAGTCTTATAGAACTTATCAAACAAATAATTCTTCCAAAAACACAAATTCTTAATATTGAATTAAGGAGAAATGAAATTGAGCATAAATGAAGAAAATAAAGATTTATATCTTGTTTTTAGCTTAAATGAAGAAATGTATGGCACCCAACTCCTCCAAGTAAGAGAAGTTATAGAAAAACAAGAGGCTAAGCCGGTTCCAAATACCATTGATTCATACTTGGGAGTGATTAATGTGCGTGGCGAAATAATTGGAGCAATAGATTTAAGAATAAAATTTGGTTACCCAATAGTTGAAGAAGTGCAAAAAAACTCTGCAATGATAGTTTTTAATACTTCATCTGGCGCAATTGCTGTCTTAACTGATAAGCTCGAAGGAGTCTTTCAACTCAATTTAGTAGAAAAATATCAAAAACCTAAAATTGAATCAAAAATTCCAAATGATCACATTATTGGTATGTACCAATTTAAAGACAATATTATTACAGTTATTGATTTGTTTTCTATAGTAGATAGACAAGAAATAGCTGATGCCAATATACATAATAATGAAATTAAGGAATCAATATGATTTTTAAAAAATTTCATCTCTCTTTAAGAGCAAAAATTATTTTATTATTTACTACAATTTTATTATTCTTATGCGTTTTTTCAATTTTACAGCAATCTAAGAATAATAATGATTTAATGAAAAAAATGGAATATATTTTAGAATCTAGTTCAGTTAATCTTGGCAATGCTATTGCTGCGCAATTTTATGAACGCTATGGCGACGTCCAAGCTTTTGCAATTAATCCAGTTCTGCAAGAAAATAATATTATAAAAATGCAAGAAATATTAAATAAATATTGCATTCTTTATGGAATATATGATGTTATTCTATTTGTTGATTTAAATGGAAATTATATTGCTTCAAATACGGTAGACAAAGAGAATAGGCTTATAAAATATGAAAATTTAAAAAAATTAAATTTTTCTAAAGAATCTTGGTTTACAAATGTATTAGAAAAAAAATTTACAGAAGACAAAGAAAACAATTTTTTTGGCACCTATTTTGAAAATCCTTCTGAAGATAAAATTATACACAGTGTATATGAGAAAAATGCATATTCAAATAGTTACAGTGCTCCTGTGTATAATAAATTTGGAAAAATTATTGGAGTTATTACAAATAGAGCTAATTTTTCTTATATAGAAAATGAAATAAAACTTGTTCATAATGAAATTGCTAAACAAGGTCATCCTCATTCTATAATTAAATTAGTAAACAATAGTGGATTGATTATTTCAGAGTATGATAAAAAATCAGAAATTTCTGGCGAATATATTAGAAATTTTGATATTCTTAATAAAATCAATTATTTTGAAAAAAACATAGAATCTGTAAATTTCATTCAAAAACAAAAAAAAGGTGTATTTTATTCTACTAATATTGAAAATAAAAATAATATGATAACTGGATATTTTAATATTTATTCATCCAAATGGATTCCTTCAATTAACTGGACAGTTTTAATTGAATCAGAAAAAAATTTGTTTTTTAGTCAAATTAACGAACTCAAAAATAAATTTATTTATGCAATAATATCTACTGGATTAATATCGCTCATTGCATTTTACATTATTTTAACTGCAATAAATAAAAAATTTATCCATATTATAAAGAATCTGCAATATTCTGCTGGAAAAACATTTATAACAGGAAAAAAACTACATCATTCTTCAAAAAAAATGATGGGCGCCACCGAGTCTCAATCAGAAGCCATGCATCAAAGTGTTAGCGCAATGAGCGAAATTTCAAGCATGATTGCACAAACCGTCAATCACGTTAAAGAATGTAGCACAAATACCTCTATTGTTAATGACAAAACAATTAGAGGAAATATTACTATGGAAAAGCTTACTAGTTCTATGGAAGAAATAGAAAAATCTAATACTGATTTAAAAAACATGGCCAGAATTTTTTCGGAAGTTACAAATAAAACATCAATTATTAATGATATTGTTTTTAAAACCCAACTATTGTCTATTAACGCATCGATAGAATCGGCACGAGCCGGTCAACATGGTAAAGGCTTTTCTGTCGTTGCAGAAGAAGTGGGAAATCTAGCATTAACAAGTGGAAATGCAGCAAAAGAAATTCAAATTTTGTTACAAGAAAGCCAAAAACAAGTATTTAATATTGTTGATATAACATCAAAAAAAGTTGCAGACGCTCAAGAAATCTCTACTTTTGCATCAAAAGAATTTTTAATAATTTCTAAAGAAATAAAAAGTATAAATGAAAGATTAAAAAGTATTTCAGAAGCAACAAAAGAACAGCAATTGGGCGTTCAACAAGTTCTAAATGCAATGTCTAAAATGGATCAAGCAACAAAGCAAAACGAAGCCTCATCAGTAAAAACAAATAAACATTCAAAATCGTTAATTAAACAAGGAAATTTTGTAGAACAAATGCTAAATATAATTCAAATATTAGTATTAGGAAAAATTAAAAATGAATCAAAAAGAATATTAAAAAATAAAGACAAAATTAATAATAATCCAAAAAATAATAGATTATATTTTAATATCAATAAAAACAATAATAATTCTAAAACAACCCAAAATAAATCAAAATCAATTAATGCTGATAACAATGATTTATTTACTAGAAATGATGAAAATGAAAACAAATGAGCTTAATATTTAGTGAAGAAGAAATTGAAATAATTCTAGAAATTTCACAACAAATAACAGGAATAAGCTCGGGTAGTGACCAAATTAAAAATTACATTTTAGAAGGCACCAAGCAAAGAATGTTTCAAACAAAAAGTACGAGTTTGGAAGACTATTTACAATATATAAATGAAAATGAGAATGAATTTAAAAACTTTTTATCTTCAATAACAGTGCATACTACACACTGGTTTAGGGAGTCGAACCATTTTACATTAATAAAATTTGAAGTTATAAATTTAATAAAGAAATTTAATATAAACAATATTAGAATATTGTCTGCTCCTTGTTCAACTGGTGAAGAAGTTTATTCACTTGGTTTTATTTTAGAAACCATAAAAGGAGAATTTCCTTCTTTAAATTACGAAATAATAGGAACCGATATAGACTCATTATCTATAGAAAAATGCAAAAATGCTGTTTATCATAAATCAGGAATAAAAAACATTCCAGAAAATTATCATAAATATTTACTTTTTGGTAAAAATGAAGCCAAAGATTATTTTGCAATTAGCAAAGAGATAAGAAAAAACTGCTCATTTATTTCGGGTGATATTAGAAATGAAAATTTACTTAATTTTAATACATTTAATTTAAAAACAAATAAATTTAATATCATTATTTGCAGAAACTTATTTATTTATTTTAATCATGAAACAATTAATAAAATTATAAATA
Source organism: Spirobacillus cienkowskii (assembly GCF_037081835.1). GTDB lineage: Bacteria > Bdellovibrionota_B > Oligoflexia > Silvanigrellales > Silvanigrellaceae > Silvanigrella > Silvanigrella cienkowskii. The sequence continues at coordinate 2,575,414 of NZ_CP146516.1, forward strand.
ACTTTATTGCAAAACTAAATGACAACGGAATAATTTGCCTTGGGCATAGCGAAAAAATTGATGAAAAATTATATAATCTTATAAACACAGGAAATTCATTTTACAAACTTAAATCGTCTCAAACCAGTGTTCCTGAAAATTTAAATTATGAAATTGTTATATACTCAGCTTCAAAACAGAGTGAAAAGCAAATAATTTTTGATAAAATATTAGTAATTTTAAAAAATTCTAACCTAATAAATAATATTAATGATCTCAAACAAATAAATAACTATAATAAATTAAAAATTTTATTAATTGATATAGACTCAAAAAATCCAGAATTATTATATTTTTTACATAATTATTCACAAAAAAATAAAAATATATTTATTATTCAATGCTTATTTTCTAAGGAGGATGAGTTTAAAAGCTCAAAAGTCAATTACTTTGAAAATCAAATATTTAGTGATATTTTAGATTGTAGAAATTGCAAATCAGATATTAATCAGATCATACTTTATGTTAAAAATTTATTAAAATCTTTTAATCATGAATCATCTGCATTGTCATCATATAAAGAAGATAATATTTTAGAAACTAAAAAAATAATGCGACATTTTTTTGAAAAACTACGACCAGAATTTATTGCAATCGGCTGCAGTACTGGAGGAACTCAAGCTTTAGAAATTTTACTAAAAAATGTTCCAAAAAATTTTCCTCCTATTTTAATAGTTCAACATATACCTTATAATTTTTCAAATGAATTTATCAATAAATTAAAAACGATTTCTAATTTAAGCTTTGAATCGCCAAAAAACAGGCCAATACTTAAAAAAGGTCATCTTTACTTGGCAGATGATGATTATCATTTAATTATTAAAGGAACTCCAGGTGAGTTAAGAGCCGAACCTGATAACTCACCACCGCAAAACGAACTACGCCCATCAATCAATAAATTATTTCAATCACTCGCCCATACTAAAGCAAAAGGTGTAGGCATAATTCTTACAGGTATGGGAGATGATGGAGCGCAAGGCTTATTAAGCCTTATGCAAAATGGATGCTTAACAATCACCCAAAGCAAAAATTCGTGTGTCATTTATGGAATGCCAAGGGAAGCAGAACTCATTGGAGCAAGCCGCTATAGCGGAGATTTAATGGAAATTCGTCAAATATTAGAAAAGCTTAAAGTCTAATTTTCCTATTTAATTTACTAAAGTTACATATAAATTTTCCGAAAACAGTTTAGTTAGTTTTTAAAAATAAAGAATAAAAATTATCTTTATAGGAACGCAAAATGAAACTTAGTTTTGGATTAAACACTAAATTATTTATTCTCATTGGTTTAATTAGCATTTCATTTTTAGTAAGTGGTATCTTTCTGTATGTCAAATACCAAGATATTCTTTATTTAAATAATAAACAAAATGAAATATTTTCTAACATTTGGGATTTTCAAGATTATCAAATCTATCTTGAAGATGCCAACTTAGCTGCTATGGATATTATTGTTGAAAGAGCAAATAACATTAATAATAATCGTGTTTCTCCAGAAAGAATAGAAAAAGTTAAAAAGTCAGAAGCTAGTTTTATAAAAGTATCAAACAAAGTAAGTAAAAAAATCACAGACCCCCAAATTATTGCTGATTCTAATATTGCTATTAGTGAAACAAAATCTCTTTTTTCTGGGGTATATTCGCTTATTAGTTTTATTGATTCTGGTTCCAAGACACTAAATTCACTTGAAAAATTTGATAAATCAATAGATAAAAGCAAAGAAAATGCTAGCAATTATCTTGATAAAATTAGATTTAAATATATTGATGAAAAAAATTTAACTGAAAAAATGCTATCTGAAAAAATGGGAAATCTTGCAAGCATTTTTTTATACTTATTTGCATTTATTTTTGGTTTTCTAATTTTTATAGTTCTTCCTTATATTTTATTGTTTATCACAAAAGATATAGAAATCATTAAAAATAAACTCAATAAATCAACTATAAATATTAAAAATAGTGTTTTTAGTTTAAATGAAATTTCTAAAAAAATGTCAGATTCTTCAAGCCAAACATCTTCGGCTATTCATACTTCTGTAAGTTCTATTTCAGAAATAACCTCTATGCTTGCGCAAACAACAAAAAATACGATAGATACATCCAATTCAGCAAAAGAAGTCTTGATTTATTCAAATGAAGGTTCTGAAATCATGCAGCAACTTTCAATATCAATGTCAAAAATTTCTAATGCAAACAACCATCTTCAAGATATAGTGAAAATAATTGATGACATTAATGGAAAAACAAATGTGATAAATGACATTGTTTTTAAAACACAACTCCTCGCAGTCAATGCTTCTATAGAAGCCGCACGTGCAGGCCAACATGGTAAAGGATTTTCTGTCGTAGCGAATGAAGTTTCAAATCTTGCAACTCTTAGCGGCAATGCAGCGGGAGAAATCAGAGAATTGCTCAAGACGTCGTCTGGTAGAGTTCTTGATATCATCAATAGCACTTCAGAAACTGTAAAAAGCGGAGAGTATGTCAGTCATCATGCTATTGAAAGTTTTTCCAAAATAGCATCTTCAATTTCTAGTATCTCCACTAAAATTTCTAATATTGAAACTGCTTCAAAAGAACAAGAAACAGGAATTCAGCAAGCATCTGTTGCATTGAATCAGATGAATACTGAGACAATTAATAACAAAGAATTAGCAATTGAAAATAACAACTTAAGTGAAGTACTTATGAATGAAGCTAAAATTTTAAGCAACATTAAAAAAGAATTAAATATTATTCTTAAAGGAAAAAACAATAAAAAAATTGACAAGAAAAAACATAAAGATAAAAATTATTATTTTGACATAGAAAATTTAGAAAATAGCTCATTTAAATCTAAAAAGTTGAAAAATCACTCGCATTCTAAAACAGAAGGTAACTCAAGTTATTTAAATAAAAAGAAACTTGCTTCTTTTATAGTCGATAAATTTAACAAAAAAAAGCAGCAAGAATCAAATGAGATAGAAAAGAATAACAATTTAGAAGAAATCAGTAAATCAGTCCAAATTGATAACAAAAAACTTTTTAAATAAAGTTTATAAAAACATTAAACAACAAATTGCAATGATAGTATAAGGCAATGCTCCTAAAAATAAATACAATGGACTGATGCCATCTTGACCCAAAGTTTTATTTAAAATTCCATAACCAATTGGGTTAGGTGCATTTGCAATAACCGTTAAGCCACCACCAGCAACCGCACCTGCAACCAACGAGTATTTCATAGCATTCGATAAATCAGGTACTAAAGTTCCTAAATACGTTAAAGCAGCATTATCAGTAATTGCAGTCAGCCCTGTAGCTCCCAAAAATAGCGTTGAAGGATTGAGATTATTGACAACAGGAATCAACCACCATTGCTGTAAACCTCCTAAAGTAACGATCCCTCCAAGAAAAAAACCTACAAGTAAACTTTCTCTCACTTTAAGTGGATTTTGATATTCTTTAGTAACTTCAAACCATCCTATAAATAATAAAAATAATGGAACCAAAAAAGATATATAACTATGATAAATAATGCACATAATTAAGAATAAAACATTCACAAATACAATCCAGTAAGGGGTTCTTTGTTTACCTTCTTTAAATTTATCCAATTTCGCAGTAGCTACAATATCTTGTCTAAAATAAAAAACTGTTAAAATTGTACTTAAAAATACTGCTACTGCGGATTTCCAACCAAAATTCTTAAACATAAATAAAAGATCCCACTCCCACACTCCTGCAACTATTAAGACGGGGGGCGCTGCAAAGTGTGTTAATGTTCCACCTATCGAAATATTTACAAACAAAAGACCAAGCATGGCATATTTAAATTTGGCATTATCTGTCTTAGTAAAAAAATGTTCATACAATAATATTGCACAAACAGTCATTGCAACGGGTTCAGTAATTAAAGAACCGGTTAAACAACCAAAAATATAAATACAACAAAATAATGCAATTCTTTGATTTAAAAATAAAATCTTAGCAAAAAATTTTGCTAAAGTATTTATTCCTCTTTCTGCTAAAAATAAAACTGGTTTTGTAGCAGACATACACATTATTATAAATACAAATACAGCCTCTTTAAAGTCTATTGCATTTAAATAGTTAATAGAAGTATTGATTCCTAATAAAATAGAAAGCAATGCTAAAAACACAAAAGCCCAAAACCCAAAAACAACTTCTACCTCACCTAAAAAGTGAAGTAATTTTTCTGAAACTGAACCTTTTTTGCATTTATGAGCTAAGGCAACAATCCGGCTGCAACAAAATGTGTGCAAAACAGCGCATACAAACAATGCAGTTGCTGAATAAGTGATTGTGGCGTTTTGGAGAAGGTCTTGGATAATAGAAATTTTTTCTGGACAATTTAATGACATCTTTTAAAACTTTCCTTGCGATTGCTAAAAAACTTTGCCATGTTAAGTTTCCCTATCTACACTTAAGGGTTTAATTTATGAAATATTCTCTCATTTTTTTCGACGCAGACGATACCTTGTTCGACTTTACCAAATCTCAAGAAATTGCTTTTAAAAACGCGGTTGCGCATTTTAAAATTAACTTCCATATTGATATTCTTTATTCAGATTATAAAAAGATCAATAAAGAACTCTGGAATAATTTAGAACAAGGTCATGTTAGCTTAGAAAGCTTAAGAGTACTAAGATTTAAAAAAATATTTGAAAAACACAGCATTCCTCAAGATCCTAGTAAATTCGATGAGTACTATATGCAAAAAATTTCACAAAGCACAACGTTATTACCCAATGCTTTAGAAATTTGTAAATTTCTAAAATCTGCCGGCATAAATATTGGCATTATAACTAACGGTTTTAGCGAAGTGCAAAAAAAACGAATTAGGGAATCAGAGATTTCAGAATTTATTGACTCAATTATAGTCTCAGAAGAAGTTGGCGTAAGAAAACCTCAACCACAAATTTTTGAAATTGCACTCAATCAATTTCAACATATCCCTAAAAATAAAGTTCTCATGGTGGGAGACAATCTCAATGCCGATATTCTAGGCGCTAATAGAGCAGGAATTGATTCTTGCTGGTTTCATAAACATGGGGGAGCACCCAAAATGGATATTCAACCCAAATATACAATAAATGAACTCATCCAACTTAAAAAATTAGTCTATTGATTTATTTTAAATACGACTCAAAGCTCCCATCTTGCATTTTGAGGCGCAAGAGTGAATTGAGTGTTCACAAAATTTTACGAAAGGCCAAAGAAACATTGGTTCCACCAAAACCAAACGAATTAGAAAGTACTGCTTTAATTTCCTTTTTTAAAGGAGTTGGAGTGTAATTCAAATCGCACCCTTCACCTGGATTCTCTAAATTTATTGTTGGTGGAATAGCGCCTGTTTTAATTGACATCACAGAAAATACCGCCTCAATGCCTCCTGCAGCACCTAACAAATGCCCTGTCATGCTTTTAGTAGAACTTACGTTTAATTTATAAGCATGCTCCTTAAAAACAGATTTAATCGCTTGCGTTTCACACAAATCATTCAGCTCAGTGGATGTGCCATGTGCATTGATATAATCAATATCTTCTAACTTAAGTCCAGAAGAGGCCAAAGCTTGTTGCATGGCACGCGCTCCTCCTTCGCCATGAGGAGCGGGTGATGTAAAATGGTAAGCATCTCCAGAAGCACCAAAGCCTGCAAATTCACAAATAATATTTGCACCTCGAGCAACCGCATACTCATAATCTTCTAAAATGAGAATTCCAGCTCCTTCACCCATAACAAAACCACTTCTATCTTTATCAAATGGGCGAGACGCTTTTTCTGGTGTGTCGGCAAAATCAGCACACAACGCTTTCATTTGTCCAAAACCAGCAAACGATACCAAGCTTAATGCTGACTCTGCGCCACCGCATATCATTGCCTTGGCGCGACCTGTTTGTATGTACATCATTCCATCAGCAATAGAATGCGCACCACTAGAACACGCTGTTGCAGCACAAATATTAGGTCCCTTTGCTCTAGTTTCTAACGACACAACACCTGCTGCCATATTTCCAATAAATCCTGGTATTGTAAAAGGAGAAACTCTTTTAATTCCTTTTGTTCTTGCAATAAAAGACTGATCCTCAAGATAACCAAGAGCACCAACACCAACGCCAATAGAAACACCAATTTCGTCTTGGTTGTGCTCATCAATTTTTAGCGCCGCGTTTTCGAGTGCCATTTTTGCAGCGGCAACTGCCAATTGCACAAATCTTTGATTTCTTTTTGCTTCTTTTTCATTCATGTAAAGAGTTGGGTCAAAGTTTTTAACTTCCCCAGCAATGGTGACACAGTTCTCAGGCGGCTCAAAGCGAGTTAATTTTCCAATACCGCTTCGACCAGCTATAGCATTTTCCCAGCATTCATCTAAATTATTGCCAATTGGACAAATGATCCCAAGACCTGTAACAACAACTCGTCTCATTTAAAATACCTCTCTCTCATTAAAACAAAAAAAGGTCTTCACAAATACTAGCTAGCTCTGCATTTGTAAACGTGCTATCTATCCAATCCGCCAGGTAATTCTTTACCTGGTTTGTTCTAACAAATGCAATCAACTTCTAAGTAATACACGTTGAGTAAGGAACGCAACCAAAATGAAAAATCTTAAACAAATCATAATGAGTAAAAAAGCGATACTTTGGGATTTTGATGGGTGCCTATGTGACTCAGAACACATCCACTTTTTAGCATATGAGAAAGCATTTTTAAAATATAATCATACTTTAAGCGAACACGAATATTTTGAAACGTTTACACATACTGGTGCAGGTGTCTCTAAAGAAATAGAAAAATACAAAATTTATTGTAATCCCGAAGATATTCGAGCAGATAAAGCAGTGCATTATTGGAATTTTATATCTAATAAACAAGCAAAAATATTTAATTCAATTCCAGAAATTCTTTCTATTATAAAAAATCACAAAATAATAAACTTAATTGCAAGTAATAGTCCTGCAAAAGAAATAAACTTAATTCTTTCTCAAAATAAACATGTTGAAGAAAATATTGATTCAATTGTTGGACTTGAGCCTGGCATGCAAAAAAAACCGGCGCCCGACCTCTACCTTAAAGCCCTCTCTCTGTTAAATTTATTACCATGTGATGTCATTGTTATTGAAGATTCAGAAAGAGGATTGCTTGCCGCACAGGCCGCAGAATGTGAAGCAATTTGGATTAAAACACCCTTTAATCTACGTTTTAAAACAACAGCTCCATATGTTGCAGAACTTAATCACCTTGAACTTTTAAACGTATTGAAATCATAATTATGTGGATGGATAACTGGGTATTAAATTTACCACAAAAACATTGGCCTATATATAAAAATGCATTTAATTTAGAGCAACCATTTTTGTTTCGCTTTTTTGAAACCAAACAAGACGTTGTTGTTTTATCAAGCTCAAATAAACCAGAAATAGAAGTTAATGTTCAAGAATGTACTAAAGAAAATATTCCAATTTTACGCCGCAAAGGTGGTGGCGGCACTGTTGTCCTTGGCGAAGGATGTCTTATTCTTACTTTTGCATTTTACGCAAAAGATGTTTTTGGAAATAACAAATACTTTCGTATGATAAACCAACTTTGGATTGATGCTCTTCATAATGCAGGATGTCATAATCTTGCACAAAATGGCATTAGTGATATCTGTTACTTAGATAAAAAAATTGCGGGAACAAGTATTTTTAGAAAAAAACATTTACTTGTTTATCAAGGCAGTTTACTTGTTAATCCAAAAATGCAACTCATCGAAAAACTTCTTGCACATCCCTCTCGTGAACCCGAATATCGAAATGGTCGTAGCCATGACAATTTTTTAACAACTATACAACAAATTGGCTGCCCTTTATCGACTGGAGAACTTGCGGTTCATTGTCAAAATTATTTTTCAGATCATGTTGTCGATTATTTTAAAACAGAAATTTTAACATAATAAATTTTATTAAGAATAAAAAAATGATAAACTTAACCGAAACATCTTTTACAAATCTAAACAATACAGAAATAAAAATAATTTCTTGCAACTACAATTTAGATCTCTATTCAGATTCACTTTTTACAGAATATAACGTCAATTTACCAAAATCTGTTTCTGAAAGTTGCGCTAAAAGAAAAGCCGAATATCTTGCTGGAAGAGTTTGTGCAAAACATGCATTAAATTATTTTTCATTTAAAAATTGGGAACTCAATTCTCATCCTCAATTTAGATATCCATTATGGCCAGACAATATTAATGGTTCTATCACTCATACTAAACAATATGCTGCAGCAGCAGTTACAAATAATAAAAACTTACTTATAGGTATTGATAGCGAAAAAATACTAAACCGAGATAACCTTACAAAACTTGGGAATATAATCATTAATTCAAATGAATTTAATAATATTTCAAAAAATAATAATTTTTCTGAAAACATAATATACACACTTTCTTTTTCTGCGAAAGAAAGTTTATTTAAATGTATTTTTAAATTAGTAAATAAATATTTAGATTTTCATGATTCTGAAATTTTAGAAGTTAACTCATGCAATCAATCTTTTAAAATTATTCTTAAAAATATTCCACATCTTAATAACGAATTTATTGGCTATTATAATTTACAAGAGGATAGAATCAATACAATTATAACGCATTTAAATAATTAAAACGTTTTTATAACTCTTGTAACTTTATTAAAAATCGATCTTTGTTTTCATAATCACACAGCGCAAACCATTCATTTTTAGTTAATTGCCATAATGGGTGATTGATATTAATAATTTTCAATTTTTGTTTTGTCACTTTATGAGGTTGTTTTTCAGCCAACTCCATTGCAAAAACACTATCTTTACTTAACAATTCATATTTTAAAATACTATTAAATATGCACTGGCCAAATTTTATACCCTCATTTTCAGAAACAAGAGCAATTTTGGGTTCATAATTTTTAACCGACAAATCTAAGCTTTGCCATTCGCTTTCGGTTACATAAGGCGGGTTTGCAACAACAATATCAGCAGCACCAAACTTTGTCTTTAGGTCAAAAAATAACTCTTCACACAACACATCAGCATTTATCCATTCAACATTTTTTACATCATTACGTTCTGCATTAATTTTAGCAACACTTAAAGCGTCTTGCGAAATATCAACTCCAATAACCTGCGCTGTAGGAAACTCTTTTGCTAAAGCTAAAGCCAAACATCCGGAACCAGTGCAAAAATCAAAAATAACTTTAGGGGTGTTTTGTTTATGCTTATAAACTTGTAAAACAAAATCAAGCAGAGTTTCTGTTTCTGGCCTAGGAATTAAAACCCGTTTATCTACGTAAAGCTTTAAATCATGCCAATATTTTTCTGCTAATAAATAAGCAACCGGCTCACCAGATAGCCGTTTTTTAACAAGTTCTCGGAAAATAGCTCGCTCAACTTCAGTTAACGGCTTTTCAATATCTGTATACAGCTGAATTTTAGTTAAATTTAATGCATGACTTAGCAATAACTGAGTGTCTAAAAGAGGTGTTTCTATACCACTTTCTTTAAACCTTTTTGTGGTCCAGTTTAACACATTACGAATATTCCAAACAGGCTCTATTTTTTTGTGTTCTGAGGTTGCAGGCATTATTATTAACCATTACCCTGAGCTTGTAACTTTAGTGCTTCAGCTTGATAATACTGGCGCAACATTGTTAGCATTTCTTGAATCTCGCCTTCCATAAAAGCATCTATAGAATGAATTGTATGATTGATTCTGTGATCTGTCACACGGGATTGCGGAAAATTGTAGGTACGAATTCGCTCACTGCGATCCCCTCTACCAACTTGTGCTTTTCGCTCTTCAGAAAACGCTTTTTCTTTTTCTATTTCTGCAATTTCAAGAAGCTTTGCCTGTAAAATTTTCATTGCTTTTGAGCGGTTTTTAATTTGCGAACGCTCATCTTGACAAGCAACAACAATACCGCTTGGAATATGGGTAATACGTACAGCAGAATCTGTTCTATTCACGTGCTGACCACCAGCACCGCCGGCTCGATAGGTATCTATGCGCAAATCATTTTCGTTAATTGATACATCCACATCATCAGCCTCAGGCAATATAGCAACTGTAATAGTCGATGTATGCACACGCCCTTGTGCCTCGGTTTGTGGAACTCTTTGCACGCGATGAACTCCACTTTCATACTTGAGGTCGCTGTAAACCCCTTCTCCTTCAATAAGCGCTATCACTTCTTTAGTGCCGCCTAACTCATTTTCATTTAAAGACATAATTTCTATTTTCCAGCGCCTGCGTTCAGCATATCGCATATACGCACGAAATAACTGCCCAGCAAAAAGGCTTGCCTCGTCTCCGCCAGCACCGGCACGAATCTCAAGAAAAACATTTTTACTGTCATTTGGATCTTTAGGGAGTAAATGAATAGCAAGCTCTTTTTCAAGTACCTCATGCTGGGTTCTTAAACTTTTAAGCTCTTCAAAGGCCATTTCCTTAAGTTCTCCAGAACTTTCTGCAAGCAGCTCTTCTGTAGACTTTGTATCCTCTTCTAGCTTTTTAAACTCACGATAAAGACGCACAGTTTCTTCTAAGTCAGCCCTCTCTTTACTGAACTTCCGAAAATCAGCATTGTTAGCAATCACTTCGGGTTGCGAAAGAAGGTTTTCTAGTTCAAGAAATCGGCGCTCTATTTTAGCAAGCTGTAACATCATAAATTCATCCCATTTTCAAAAAAGGGTGCAGTAATCAAAATGTAAGGCGTTTGTATTTGTTTAACACGCAAAAAGGGAGCATCCAATACTGGATGTGCTCCCCCATTTATAAAGTAAAATTAAGGATTTACTTACTTGTTTGCGCTGCCTTTGCCGCATACTTGCGATTAAAGCGTTCAATACGACCAGCTGTATCGAGAACTTTATGTTTACCAGTCCAGAATGGATGGCATACATTGCAAGTTTCTATTTTTAGTATATTTTTTGTACTACGTGTTTCAAAAGTACTACCACAAGCGCAATGGACTTCGCATGGGCCAAATTTTGGATGAATGCTTTCTCTCATAAAAACCTCAAAAATAATAATAGCTTACGCTTGTTCGCCTCGCTTGAAAGCCGTCAACCACTTATGCGGTTGTAGCTCAGGATGGCATTTAGTAGCAAATGCCGCGCTAAGAGTCAACTTTAAACTCAGTATTGTATCTCAAAATATATATTAAAACTGTCCAACAGCCCTATGTGCCATATCAATCGCTGTATGAGTATAAGGCGACCAAGAAGAATCAGAATTTGCAATCACAATATTTCCATGCTTATGTTGTGATTGTTCAATCATTTTTTCGGTAACGCCATAGTTATCAAATAATGAGTTATATTCGTACGAATAACCATGCGACCAACGATTAACTGTAATTGCTAAAATATCTTTATCGTGCCGAAAACCAGCTGGTCCAAACATTCTTTGTAATTGACTTCTAATTTCTTTTTCAAATTCGGCAAATGGCCTTGTCAAAAGCTTATATCTTGCAACCCTAAATGCGGATCGGACATCCAACTTGCTATTCACGTCAATTGGAATGGAAGTCATATGCAGACACATTGGCTCATCAACATTTTTAGGATGCTTATATTCACCAATATTTACAGGATAATCAAGCTTAACACGCACATATGGCATTTTAGGGCAATACACTTCATGCACTCCTAATTTAACAAAAGATCGCCAATTACGAATGACAACTTTACTATAAACCATACAGGATTTTACGTTTGAGGATAAAGCTTTCTTTTGATTTAGCTCAAGATCTTTAACAATATAAGGAATCATCATATTATAGCCTGCCATTATGGCATGCCGACAATTTACTCGTTGGATTTTTCCATTTCTATTTACATATCCAATATCTACCGCCCCATGCCCCAAATTTTTAGCGACAACCACCGTGGTATTTAACCGTAAACGCACCAAATTTTGCGGCAAATCCAATTTAGAATAATCAAATTTCGCTAAAACAATATCATGCATAGAATTGCCGGTTGCTACATTTGGAATCATTTTTCTTACTAAAAGCCTGACCAAACTCGCATTACCATCTGGAAAATGATAAATGTAAGGATCATTCAGCTCAGCCAACTCTTCTGCATCTAAAGGTGGTAAATTTAATTTATCAAAGCCAGGAAGGCCTAATGAACGAGCATCAAACGCCGGTAAAAGATCAATCGCAAAAGCACAAAAATCTTTACATTTACCCAAAAAATACTCAACAGCAAGCTTACTTAAATTCACATTTTTTAATAAAAAATCTTGATAACTTATTTTTGATAAGTATTCTTCTGTTTCTTTATCATTTTTTCCTGGTAAATAATTAACAGGATTTTTATGCAATTCAATGAGAGATTTTTTATCTGATTTTGGCAATGGAAATTCATTAAAAAAATCTTCAATTTTTTTACCATTCAATTCTTTAGGATCAATATCATCTGCAACTGTTCTAAAGGGATCGCCTGAAACTATTTTATCTTGTCCAAAAGTTTCTTTATCAAAAAAAACACCACGACTTAACTTCATTTTAGGGTAAAACTTTTGGTTAAAACACTTTCCTAATTCATCTATATCAACCGCAATATCTTTAAGTAAACTAAGGGCATTTTGACTATATATATGCTTAGGAGATTGCAAAGACTCAGTACCACCATAAGTCAATATAAATTTACCATTAACTTTAAATTCATTTCTCTTTGCATGACCACCAAAATCGTCATGATTATCTATAATTAATATTTTAGAATTTTCACCATATTTATTTTGATAAAATCGAGCTGCAGATAATCCACTTATTCCTGCACCAACAATAACGCAATCGTAATTTTCTTTTATTGGTAAATTATCAATTTGAAAATCTTTCCCTTCACGTCCTAGCAAATGGGCATTTTCAAAAGATCCAGGATGATTTCCCCTTAATCCTGTTAAACTAGGTGGATAATAATTAGATCCAGACTTTGCATTTAAAATATCAATTGGACTTAATCCAGCAACTACTGCAATAGAAGTACCATTAATAAAATCACGCCTTGTAATACTCATAAGGATTCCGTTCCTTTCCAAAAATATTATTCTAAGTATTAATAATATTTATGATAAAAACAAGAACGCAATATCAATTCTTTAGGGTTAAGTCGTTTTTAAGATATATTAGATTACCAAAAATTAAATTAATTTTTTCTTAGGCATAATTTTAAACTGCATTATTTCTGTTTGAAATTCTATTTCTGCTAAAAATAAGCCTTCAGCATCCTTTATTTTCAAAAATATCTTTCTTCTCTCAAGAGAAATTTCATAAAAATCAAAACTACTTAAAATCTGATTTTTACTCACATACATTACATTTCCAGAATTAAAAAATTTTTGAAATTCGCTATCAACGACAATAACTGGTATATGAGGTAACATCTCTTCAACTGATATAATTTTTGATTTAATATAATTAGGATTTAAAATTTTCTCATCAGTAAACAACAAGGCATCATTCACACTCCAAGGCTCTACAAATTCTCTACGTAGTTGTGAACAATGTCCAACTGTATCAATAGCAAGCGCAATATCTCGAGCAAGTGAACGAACATATGTCCCCTTGCCGCATAACACACGAAAAGTCATACTCTGCGTTTCTAAGTCAGAGCTCAGAATTTCAAGCTTTTCAATAAAAACATTTCTTTTTTTAGTTTCTATGTCCTCTGGTAGCTTACCTAATGAACGCATATATTCATATAAAGGTTTGCCATTCATCTTTAGAGCGCTATATACAGGAGGAACCTGTTCAATAACTCCTAAAAAACTAGAAATAATTTCTTCAGCTTTTGTTACAAAATCTGCAGGAACATTTTTAGTTTTTAGCACTCTGCCTGAATTATCTAAAGTGTCTGTTTCAGAACCAAAAGTAACAGTAAATAAGTACTGTTTTTTGCCATCCATAATTTCATCAGATAACTTAGTTGCTCCACCAATTAAAACAGGCAATAATCCTGTAGCAAATGGATCAAGAGTGCCTAAATGACCTATTTTATCAATTTTTAATGTCTTGCGAAGTACAGAAACAACTTTATGACTTGTAACATTTGGACTTTTATCAACTAAAAAAAGCCCACACAGATTTTCTAAATTTTGCATCCTTGGGGCCTTTTACCAAAATATATATATTTGTCTCATAACTTTATTTGTGCTGCTGCTTATTTTTATGTTCTTCTAATTTTTCGGTTTCTGTTTCAACCTGATTGCTTCGATTGGCTTCATCAACTCGTATCTCATCACTGACTTTAGAAATTAAAGCACCAATACGTACAGCATGCTCAACACTATCATCATAATAAAATGCCAATGCTGGAATATAGCGAACAAGCAACACCTTACCAAGCTCACGTCGAATAAAACCAGCCGCATTTTTGAGAGCTTTTTCAGCTTCCTTACGTTGCGGCGCATCACCAAAAACTGAAAAATAGATTTTTGCAACTTGTAAGTCTGGTGACATTTTTACAGAGTTCAATGTCACTTGACGAACACGTGGATCTGCAATTTCACCACGTACAAGCATTAGCGCAATATGCTCACGAATTTGTTCTGCAAGCTGAAGCATGCGTTTTGTAGCCATAGTTGTTTCCTTAATTCAATGTTGCTGCAATTTCTTCAACAACAAAAGCCTCAAGGATATCTCCAACCTTAATGTCGTTATAGTTTTCAACGCCAATACCGCACTCAAAACCTTGCGTTACTTCTTTTGCATCATCTTTAAAGCGTTTAAGCGAACCAATACGCCCCGTGTAAATGACGACTCCATCGCGCACAATACGAACATGAGAGTTTCTTACAACCTTGCCATCAGAAATCATGCTTCCAGCAATAACTCCCACTTTAGGTACAGAAAATGTATTTCTAACCTCAGCATGACCAATAATTTTATCTTGCTTAATTGGAGCTAAAGTACCAACCATTGCAGCTTGTACAGATTCAATAAGCTCATAAATTATACTAAAACATTGAATTTTAATTCCACTTTGCTCTGCAACTTGTGCTGCAACCCGGTCTGGGCGAACATTAAATCCAACAATCAATGCATTCGATGCTTTAGCCAAAATCACATCTGTTTCGGTAATACCACCCACAGCTGCATGTAAAATTTTATTTTTAACCTTTGGAGTATCAAGCTTTTGAATAGAAGTACGTATTGCTTCAGAAGAGCCATGAGTATCAGCCTTAATAATAATAGCAACTTCTTTTGCCTTATCTTCGGCACCAGCCATCAAAGCAAACAAATCGTCCATCGAAGTTGAACGGTGAGACGCTAAATCTTTTTGACGCTGCTTTTCAATACGGTAAGCAACGGCTTCTTTTGCAATTGCGTCATTCACAACGCAATTAAATTGATCTCCTGCAGCAGGAACATCGTCTAAGCCAATAATTTCAACAGGCGTTGAGGGCTCTGCTGTGATAATTTTATTTCCGTTAGCATCATTCATTGCACGAACACGACCCATACAGGTTCCAACAACAATAAAGTCTTGTTGTTTTAATGTTCCTTTGGTTACAATAAGCGTTGCAACAGGACCTCTAGCTTTATCAAGTTTTGCTTCAATAACAATGCCTTCGGCAAGAGTGTCTTTAGTAGCCTTCAAGTCTAAAACTTCGGCTTGCAATAAAATTGCTTCAATAAGTTCGTTTAAACCTTGGTGTGTTTTCGCAGAAACTTGTGCAAACATAGAATCTCCACCCCATTCTTCCGGCAAAACTCCTTGCTCAGAAAGCTCACGGTTAATTCTATCTAGATTTGCTCCTGGCTTATCTATCTTATTAATTGCAACAATAATTGGAACTCCAGCTGCTTTTGCGTGAGAAATTGCTTCACTCGTTTGAGGCATCACACCATCATCAGCAGCAACAACCAACACAACAATGTCTGTCACTTGAGCGCCTCGAGCACGCATGGCTGTAAATGCTTCGTGACCAGGAGTGTCTAAAAATGTTAATTTTTGTCCTTTGTAGTCAATTTGGTACGCACCAATATGCTGAGTAATACCACCAGCTTCCTTGGCTGCTACATTAGCAGAACGAATCGCATCGAGTAATGATGTTTTTCCATGATCAACGTGACCCATAATTGTAACTATAGGCGGACGAGGAACAGTATTTTCATTATCGAGTTTGTTAGTCTTACGAGATAAGATATCTCCAATTGACACGCTGGTACTTTGCGTTTCAAACCCAAATTCTTGTGCAACAAACGTAGCTGTATCAAAATCTAACTGCTGATTAATTGTTGCAGACATACCTAACTTCATTAATACTTTTATTACTGCACTTGCTTTTTGACTTAATTCACCAGCAAGATCGTTAACGGTAATATGCTCATCAATACGTACAATTTTTTTAGACGCTTTTGTTGGATTTGCGATTTCTTGTTTTTTAACTTCTTTTTTCTTAAATGCCTGAGACGTTTTTTTGCGATTAGGGATCATTGTACGAACAGCAACAACCTGCTCGTCACCCTCACCATAAATATCAACATCTTCTTCGTTTTCTTCTAAACGTCTTGCGCTTTTAGCACGGTTACGACGAGCGTCTTCTTCGTCTATAATTCTACGCTTTTCACGATCTTTATCTTTGTCACGATCTTTCAAGCGAGATGGAACATCTTTAACTGGAGCTGCAGGAACATCCGCTCCCATGACAAAAGGACGACTTGTTGTCGCACCTGAAGCACCACCTGCACGTGCAGAATAAGGCGCTCTTTCTGTACCATTTGTTGCACCAGTTTGACCACCAGGACGAGCAAAACCACCCGTACGAAACGATGCCTGACCTTGACCCGAAGAGCTATCACGCCCTCCACCAAAGCCACGAGGAGATGAACCTACGGCACCAGAACGATTTTGCGTATCTCTTCCTGTTGCGCCTGGTTGCGCATAGCGAGAATCACGCATTCCTCCATTTTGTCCGCCCTGCGAAGGCTTCCCTCCAAAAGAATCTCGTTTTGAATAGCCTCCATCATCCTTACGGTACGTATTTTGAGTACTGAAACTTGCTGTCGTATAGCTTTGAGGTCTAGCAGTGTTTTGTGCTGCTGAAACATTATCTGCTTTTCTCACAATAATTGCACCGCCTTCAGTCTTAGGAGAAGACCCTGGACGCGAAGTTTGTTGAGAAGCGCCTGACGCTGAAGCTGCACGAACAATTTGTGCAGAGTTTGGACTAGAAGAACTTGGAACATTGGTGGTGGTTTGCACGGTATTATTCTCGTTACTCTCTTGAGAGAGCATCGCTGTCGCACTGACTTCGGAAGGCTTTTGAGCGGTTGCACTGACGGTTCTACCAACTTCTTGCACCGAATGCTCGTCTTGAGTCTGATTAGACGCAACTTTTGTCTCTCTAATATCTTGGGTTATTGATTGGTCTCCTGCGTGAACAGAAGCTTTAAAAATTTGTTTGTTATTGACTGAACTTTCAGTAAGTTTTATATTGGAATTTACTCCATCTTTTACATTATCCACAGCATCTAAGCCTTCTTCATTTATAGCTTGATGTGTGTCTGTAGTGTCTTTAAATTGAGCAACAGTTTCTGTTGAAGATGTTTTTTTCACAACGGATACTATTTTCTTTTGAACATCAACATCTTGCGGCTGACTTGTTGTTTTTACATTACTATCAGCAACATCAGACGAAGCTTCTACTTTTCGACGGATAATTAGCTTACTGGCTGCGGCTTTTTGTGCTGCTTCTTTTTCTGGATTTTTTCCAGAACGATGAAATGCCCGCAATTTAGCTGCTTCTGTTTCTGATATTGCGTTAAAATGATTTTTGACTTGAATACCGAGTTCTTGGAGCTTAATAATGGCAGCCTTGGTCTCAATTCCCAACTCTTTAGCCAGATCAAGTACTCTAATGCGACTCATCAAATAAAGCTCCCAATTATAATCATGCCAATTGTCTATGACATAGTAACAAAATTAATTAATCAATTATCTCTAATTATTAGAAATAATTGCAGACAAAACTTTTACAACAGCGTCTTTACGACTCACTAATACAGCTTTGACAGCTTTTTCACTACCAAAAAACATTTTTCCAAAAGTTTTTGAGTCTACATTCACTCTCAACCCAAGAATTCTTCCACTATACTTTACAAGCACTGATTCACATTGCTTATAAAAACGCTCGCTCCCGTCGTTAGAAAAAATAAGAATTCTAGATATGCGGTTGGGAACCTTTAAGCCCTGCTTTGAGCGTAAAGCCACAAGCCCTGCTTCTTCAGTTTGTAAAAATGTTTCAATACTTTCCAAACCACCCCGGAGAGTACCGCAGCGACGCGCAAAGGCAAGTGCTTGAATCAACTTCTCACTCAATTCAACATATGGAACTTTTACAATACCACTTGTAGAAAAAATCTGAAAAGATTTTTGCAAAGTAAGAAACAACAGTTGGTTTTCAGTTTCAGTTTCCAATAATCTTGGCAGTTTCAGCATGTAATTTTCCAGAAAGTTTTACAGGTAACCCTGTTTTATAAGCAATTTCGTCCACATTAGAGCTTGCAACAGAATTAAAATCCGTAAACCCTGCGGTATGAATAACAGCGGCAATTTGCTCTGCCACACCTCTTAACTGCATCCAATAGCGTAAACGATCTACTGGCACAGATTTTACGTCAACTTTTTCAGGATCAAGAAGTGGTTGCGGACGAGTTTTTGCAACAATATCATCAATTGCCGCCTCAGCCTCTTCTGACTCTGTGACATCTTCATCAAGAATTGGTTCACCCAAGTGAAATTCATCCAAATCCTCTTCTGAATTTTCTTCCAAATTGCTAGAAGCTTGCGATGCGGCCAAATCTGTTGCACCCTGAATAACTTGCTCTGCTTCTTCTTGTGTTAAACGCAACAGCTTCATCAAACTACGAGGATCCATACGCGAGATATCTGCAGGATCTTTATAGCCTTCGTTAACTAAAATTTCTGCGCGCATTTCGCCCAATGCAGGAATTTGTGCAATCACATTTTTGTATTCCTGAACCAATTCACGCATTTTGGACTCAGAACGGATATCCACTTTCCAACCCGTTAACTGAGCTGCGAGGCGCACATTTTGTCCTCTTTTACCAATTGCTAAAGAGAGATGTTCATCAGGCACAACGACTTCCATAATATGCAAGCGTTCGTTTACAATCACCTTAGAAGGCTCAGATGGAGCCAATGCGTTGCACACAAATCGAGCAGGATCTCTATCATACGGTATAATATCTATTTTTTCGCCTCTTAATTCTTGTACAATTGCTTGGACGCGAGCACCTTTAATACCCACACAAGCCCCTACAGGGTCAATAGAGGGTTCAGTACTATAGACAGCGATTTTTGAACGACTACCAGGATCACGTGCTGCACTTTGAATAACAACAATTCCTTCAGAAATTTCTGTCACTTCTTGCTCAAATAAACGAATAAGAAGCTCTGGATGCGCACGACTTAACATAACCTGCGGACCACGGGTTGATTTTTTTACATCAACCACAAACGCAATCACTTTGTCGCGGATTTTGTATTTTTCACCAGGAATCTGCTCACGCACAGGCAATACGCCCTCTGTAGGACCCAAATCTACAATAATATCAGCCTTATCAAAGCGACGCACCTGCCCAACAACAATTTGATGCTTTTTATCACGAAATTCGCGAACAACTTTTTCTTTTTCAGCTTCCATCACTTTTTGTACGATAGATTGCTTTGCTGCTTGCGCTGCAATAC
Organism: Spirobacillus cienkowskii; assembly: GCF_037081835.1. Classification (GTDB taxonomy): domain Bacteria; phylum Bdellovibrionota_B; class Oligoflexia; order Silvanigrellales; family Silvanigrellaceae; genus Silvanigrella; species Silvanigrella cienkowskii. The sequence continues at coordinate 2,595,205 of NZ_CP146516.1, forward strand.
GCCCAAGTTGTTCTGTAGGCAGCTGTTCACCAATTTCATCGCCTACTTGCAAGGATTCATCCATAGCAAGAGCTTCAGAAGCTGGAATTTGCTTACTTGTATTATTGAGATCGTTATCTGCGACAACGGTTCTATAGCGAATTAGCTCAATTTCCTCTGTTTCCTCATTGAAACGTGTTTCAAACACACAATCACCAAAATGCTTGCGTGCCGCAGTTAGAACGGCTTCCCTTAATGCGCCAACTAATAATTGACAATCAATATTTTTTTCTTTACCAACTGTTTCGATTACACGCTTCAAATCTATTTGCATTCAATGCACCTCAGAAAACAAGTCAAAAATTTCATGAGTCTTGGATTAAAGACCCGTCCTATTTTAATTTTTTAAACGCCCCTCTACGAGCCTTTTGTCTTGCCGCATCTTTTGCCATTTTTAAAGACTTCGACAGCGGATGATAAGGAAGAGCAAATGCAGCTTTAATATTATCAAGTAATATTTCAAACCGCTGAGCGCCCTCAGCAAGCACTATGACTTTAAGCCCTTTATTATCACAAATTTCATTTAAAACCATAGTATATTTACATCTGCCTTCAATTTTTTCCCAAGTTTCGACTCTTACAACGTCTCCAACGGTTGCCTCAAAATCTTCGACATCATGAAGGGTAGGCTCTGAACCCGGCGTTCCTACGCGAACATTGACCTCATCTGCAAAAGAGTCAAGAACATTCGTTGAAAGTAGGTACTCGTGGTACTCCATGCACTCATCAAAACTAAGAGAAGTTTCAGCATGACGCGGCACAATATCTGCTTTTACATCCGCAAAAGAGTAGCCTTTATCTACGATGATATCAACAACAGGTTGCCCTTCCTCTATTAGAAAAAGCCAGTTGCGCACTCGCATACTCATAACACCAGGATTTTTTACATCCTTTTCTTTTAAATTGACGAGTACTTCGCGTAAGTCAAATAAAACCTTGTCGTGAAGCGGCTTTGTTAGATTTTTTGGTTCATTGATCATTTGATTATCATCCATTAGATACAAAGTATCTCCAACTTACTGATGGGCGTATGATATTGCCTCAGCTCAAAGGGTGTCGCCCTTTAGAAGATTAAACAATAAGCAACCTGGGTATAACGTAATGCGTCTAAAATCAAATCAAATTTTTTTTCACATGTTCAATTAGTTAAAGCCAGCAAAAAAACTTTCCAAGACACTGTAAAACCAAATTTTTTGACGCTCACAAATTATAAAAGGAGCTTTTGTGAAAAACACTAAGGATTCTAATTATAAAAAAATTCTTGGATTCTGGGGAGAACAGCAAGTGGACTGCTGGATGCAAAGCCAAAATTGGTCTGTCCACGAAAAAAATCTGCGCATTCATGGCGGAGAAATTGATCGTATTTACATTCATAAATCAAATAATAAGAATTACAAAATGTGTATTGCAGAAATAAAAACCAATTGTATTTATAGCTGTTCATCCATAAACGAAATTTTTACTGAAGTTGGAATAAAAAAATACATCAAACAAAGACAAATAAAAAATTTATACAAAATATCGGAAAACTACCATTCAAAAGGCATAACAGAAATTTATTTAAGGTTATTTATTGTATTAAAAAGGAAAAATTATATTAAAATTGATAAAAACATAAGCTCAATGAGTGCAATTAAAGTTTGCTATGAACACGATAACTACTATATTCTTTCCATAACCCCAGAATTCACAAACATCAATGCAAGAAAAAGTTTGTTAGAAATTAGGTTGTGAGGAAAATTATTCATACCTAATATTACTATATACCCAATCAACCGTTTGCCTAATATTATTATTTAAAATCTGTTCATTACTTCCTACGCATACTGCGTATCCCATATTGTCTCCACTATACTCACGGCCATTAAATTTTTGCCCAGCTTTTGCAGTTAAGCGATAATCTGCAACAAATTCAAATTTACAATTTTGTGCACCACTTAAAAATGTTCCACAAATTGGATTAATTAAAAAAAATCCTGCAAAATTTTTTGGCTCTTTTAAACATGCCAATTCGCTTTTTATGTTTTTAATTTCGCATGCATCATTTTTTGCTGCAGCAAGATGCAAGTTAAATAAAAGTTTGTTTAAATCACACCCAAAGGCTGCTTTAAACATTAAATTTATTTTTCCTCCTCCAGTTCTTGCTGCAACTTCGCAAAGTTTAATATCATGACTACTGGTCACAAAAACTTCTATATGAAATGTCGAGTGCTTATAAAAAGGAAAATTTTTAATAATTTTTTTTGCAAAATTTAATAAAGGTTCTGTTAAAGGATTATTGTTATCGAGCATTGCGCTTCCAACAGAAAGCTGATTTTGAATACTCGTTAAATCTAAATTTTTTGATAAATACTTTGAAGGCCAAGCAACCATAAGCTCAGAGTCAACTATTAAACCATCAATATGATACATTTCTGCATCAATATATTCTTCAACCATAGAATCAGAATAATATTCAGAAAAAGGAATTCTTGCCGCAAAATTTTGACTTAAACACGCTTTTAAATCTTCTTCGTTGCTAATTTTTTTTGTAAATACAGAGCCTGATGCGCTTCTTGGTTTCACAAAAATTGGTGCATTTATTTCTTGATAAAAATTAATTAAGTCTAAAGGAGTATTTAATGCGCTAAATTTGGGAGTTGCAATATTACAATTAACTGCATGCTCTTTCATTTTTACTTTGTCACGAAAATAAATTTCAAATTTTTCTTCGGCACCAAAAATATTAAGTTTTTTACGCAAACGACTTGCCCTTAAAATATCATCCTCACCAAAAGACATAATACAATCTACTTTAAAATCATTATGAATTTGTAATATTTCGTATTCTATTAAACCATTATTAATATAATTATCAAAATGCATCACTTTTTTAAAATTTTGCGAATAATTATAAAATTCGGTTTCGCTACATGTTATAGAGTGTTTATCAAGAAATAAAAAAATATTATGCTCTTTATTTGAAAGCCAATTATTAAAATCAAAGTCAAAAGGGTTATGTAATGTTAAAACTACAATATTCATTTTATATTTCCTTAAATTTTGGAATATTTTTTGCTTTTTTAATAATATTATCCTTAATAAACATAGTTATTATTAAAGATAAAGTAATAAACATAGAAAACACTAAGAAAATTTGTGATGGTAGCAAATAAAAACAAAAAATTCCTATTAATATAGGAGAAATTGCCTCAATCATCATCCGCCCAACGACCAATCGACTAGTCCAAATAGTGACTTCTTGAGAATTTTGATTAAGCTCAAAAAAAATACTTCTTTTTTGAATTCTCAATAAATTCATTGATAATCCCCATAATAAAGAAATCAAAATTAAAACAAAAACATTAGACAAATAACAAATAGCTAAACCACAAACTGTAAACAGCATTGTAAAAAAATATTGAGAATTATTTTTTACCAAAATAAAACCAGTTAGGAGTATTGCTAAAAAAGCGCCTATTGCAGCAGCAGAATCTGCAATACCAAATACTGTAGCGCTCCAATTTTTTTCTGATTGCACTAATATTGGTAGCAAAAAATTAAAGCTCGTTGTCGCAAAAGCAAGAATTGAGATGTCAATATAAGAAAACCATAGTTTTTTATTATTATTGTTTAAATTTTCTTTATTATAATCTAAACAATAATTTTTTTCAGATTCATTCTTTTGATATTTAATATTTTCTAAATATTTTAAACACAAAATAAATAATACAAAATAACCTAATAAAGCAACTACGCTCACACCTTTTAATTTATAGTAATCAATAATAACACCTGCGCAAAATCCACCCAAACAACTGCCCACAGTTAAAGAGACTTGCAAAATTCGCGATGCATTGATTTCAGTAATTTCTTTATCGATAACTTTAAATGAAATAAGCATTTCGACAACTTGGTTAGTTAAATAAAACAATAAAGAATATAAACATATTAACACATATATATAAACTGTATTATTTGAAATATAATCAAAAAACAAGGCAAAGGAAAAAACCGCTCCAAAACATGAAAGCAACAACATAATTGTTTTTATATTATTTGCAAAATAATCTCTAACTTCTTTAATAATAAATTGCAATATATAAGGTATAATAGAAGAAATACCTATACACAAACCTATACTTAATTTACTTTCACCAAAGCAAATTAACGTCCAAAAAACCCCGATAAAAGAAAGTGATTCTACAAAAATTGCTAGTAACAAAATAAATGAGACAGAAAAATAGTTTTTCAATTATAAGCTTTCTTATAAGCAGAAATTATTTTTTAAACAAAAATTAGCTAACTTCTTGTGCGATATTCTTTTTAAAACGGATCGATATCAAATAAAATAACAAACTAATACCGACACCACAAAAAATTACTACAGAAACCGTAAATGCTTGTTGGTTATAGAATAAACTTGATAATCCTGTAAATAAAAATACCAATAAAGAACGCACACTCATATTAAACGAAGAAGTTGTGCCTCTTAAATTTGGAAATATAGAAAGTGATTCTGAAAAAATTACTGGATAACAAATTGCAAAACCTACACAAAATAAACTAATAAAAGCCGTCATGAAATAAGCGGAAAATGCTGAATGATTACTTATTCCCATAAATATAATCGAACCTAAAACGCAAAGAAAAACACCAAGTCTTACTATTTGAATAGGACCCAAAATTTGAATTAATTTATTTGTAAATAAACTTGTTACAGCAAACGACGCAACCACAATTGCTTGGTGCGTTACATACTCCATTGTACTTAAAGAAAAAGTTCCCATATATAAAAATGAACTTGATGCAACAAATACCATGTAAGAAGCACACAGTAAACTTGGAATTAAAGACGCACAAATAAACTTAAGATTTAAAAATAGTTGCTTATAATCAGCTAAAATTTTTGTAACACTAATTTTACTATCAAGTTCTTTTTTTGTTTCTGGCATAAATAAACAGATCAATGCTAAATTTACAAAACACAAAATACCAACAAACGAATAATTACCCCGCCAAGCAAATGCGTCATTAATGAACCCACCTAAAATTGGTGCCAAAGCCATTGACGACGACATGCCTGCATTCATTAGGGCTATCAATTTCATTGCTTTATCAAATGGATAAACTTCTGCTATCATTGCAAACACCAAAACTATTGATGCACTGGCACCAATACCTTGAATAAAACGAGCGGCAAGTAAAAACTCTATGGAAGGTGTGATAATGCAACCCAATGCTCCTATCAGCATCAGAGCATTTCCCAAAATCATAATTTTACGTCTGCCATAACAATCAGAAAGAGGACCATAAATGAGCGCGCCAATACAAAATCCTAAAAAATTATAGGCAATCGTTAATTGCACCACGCCTTCAGAAACAGAAAAATGCTTTGAAATTTGCGGAAAACTTGCAAGCGAAACATCTGTCTCAATTCCTGTTGTGATAAGCGCAAAGAAAAACAACAAAGGAAGAAATTTTTGATACCGCATAATATCACCTTTCAAAAAATTATTTTGCAATTTTTTAAAATATAAAAAATTATGATTATAAAATTTCTTATATCAAATTTAATCCAAATATAAATAAATAATTTATTTTGTAAAGAGTTTTAAAATAAATTATTGGTAATCTATAATGATTTCGTATAGAGATTATTTTAATAAAACTTTAAAAATCCATAATAACTATTTTTTCAAGAATTATAACAAATGAAATTATATAATTAAATTGAGGGAAATAATTTTCAATAATTATTTCCCTCAATTTGCTATCAGTATTTTAATTTTAATAAAAAAAATTAATTATTTATTTAAAACAAATATTAATTAATGCTCAACACCTTCAAGGTAACGCTCTGCTTGAAGTGCCGCTTGGCATCCTCTGCCAGCTGCTGTAATTGCTTGACGGTATAATTTATCTTCAACATCTCCGGCAGCAAAAATTCCTTGAATATTTGTGTAGGTACCATTTTTGGTTAAAATATAACCTTTTTCATCCATTTCAACCAACCCTTTTACAAAATCTGTATTGGGATGATGTCCTATTGCCATAAACAGTCCATCAACTTTAATATTATCTTTCTTACCATCTTTATCTTGCACCACTATTCCAGTTAAACCCTGAGAATCAGAAAGAGTGTCAATCACGCTTGTATTATAAATCACTTTAATTTTAGGATTTGCAATCACACGATCTTGCATCGCTTTGCTTGCACGAAATTTATCGCTTCTATGAATTAAAATCACTTCATTGGCTAATTTAGAAAGATACATAGACTCTTCCATTGCACTATCACCGCCACCAACGACAGCAACTTTTTTATTACGATAAAAAAATCCATCACACACAGCACATGTTGATAAGCCATAGCCCATTAACTTTTCTTTATTTGGTAATGGCAATGTGATTGCCGAAGCACCAGTAGCAACAATAACCACTTTTGCTTCTATTTCTGGTTCATATTCTCTTTTAACAATAAACGAATTTCGATTTGTTTTTTCTATTTTTGTAACAGTTCCTGTTTCTACTCTTGCACCAACCTTAATTGCTTGCTTGCGCATTTCTTCCATCAATTTATTTCCATCAATACCATCCTCATGACCGGGCCAGTTTTCAATAATACTTGTTGTTGTGAGCTGACCACCCGGTTGCATTCCGCTAATTACCACAGGAGAAAGCGCTGCACGCGCACAATAAATTGCAGATGTTAAACCAGAAGGACCAGAACCAATAATCACTACTTTTTCCATTTTTTTACTTCTCCAAAAAAATAACATAGACAATTAGTTGTTTTTAATAAACTGCTCTGCAGCTTGAGCGATTGTCTCTTTTTTTATTTCACATGCATTTTCAATAAATTTTGACACACCACCCTTTTCTTTCATTTCTAACATAAATTTTTTCATTCTTCCAAATTGCTCTTTTTCTAGAGCACTGGTTTTCTGAAAATCACATTCTATCGCATTAATGACTTCATCACTAGGTAATTTTTTTTGTTCTGCCATCATCATCGAAATCATTGCGGTAAAAGCTCCAGTTCTATCGCGACCAACATCACAATGATATAAAAAAGAATTTTTTTGTATTAAATCATGCAAAGTTTCTGTAAAAAAAACACACATTGTTTCCTTAAATAAAGGGTCTTTCCATTTTTCAACTTTTTCGATATCTGAAATTTCAAATGTTGTATTTGGGTAATATCCATATAACTTTGTCCCATCCGATCTTTCACAAAAATAAGAGTGCGGATTCCAAGGGCTAAAATTTAAAGAATAAATTTTTTGAGGATTATTAATTTTATCGCAACTCCATCCAGAAAAATATTTATTTGATCTGTAAATCAAGCCTGTTTGAAAGAGATCTTTTCCCATACATTGATTTAAACTTTGCGCAACGTCCCTAAAATTTAAACGGTAATCAAAAAAACCTTGCCATAAAAGTGGTTCATACTTATTTCTATCTTTGAAATAAAAATAACGTATTACTAAATAACAGACTACAAATATAAAAATTACAGTTACAAATTTTAAAATTTTTCTTTTTTTATTTAGCATGTGTTAATCTCACATAAATGTTATATATTTATAATTTAATATTTATTTTTAAATAAAAATAAATATTAAAAAAAACATTCTCTTATGAATATTACTGATTATTTACTAGAAAAACAAGAAGGATTGAAATATCTGGAGAGATAAAAGAAATGGTGCTCATGACCAGAATCGAACTGGTACACCCTTGCGGATACAGGATTTTAAGTCCTGTGCGTCTACCTATTCCGCCACATGAGCACACGTCAGTGTACATATAGCATATGTTGCCGAATGACAAGACTTCAAAGCATATTTACGCAAAAAAATTTTCATGCTAGCTTTGCGAAAGCATGATTAGTGGCCTTATTTCTTGTTTTGACAGAGGAAAATATGGAAATCACAGAAAAAAAACAAATTATTTATGCAGATGTTGCTAAAAATATTTGCAATATCTACACCCAAAATTTACTAACAGGAAAAATTGCACTTGTAACAGGTGGCTCTAGGGGAATTGGTCGTGCAATTTCAATCGCTTTTGGCGCGCTGGGTGCAAAGGTAATCGTAAATTATGCCGGTAATTCTCAAGCCGCTGAGGAGGTTGTCACCGAAATTAAAAATAATGGGGGCATGGCAACATGTGTTAAATTCGACGTTTCCGATCACGCACTTGTGCAAGAAACAATGAAAGCGCTTGAAAAAGAACACGGCAGCATTGATATCCTTGTTAATAACGCAGGTATTTCAAAAGATAATTTATTTGTAAAATTTAAAGAAGACGAATGGGATCAAACGTTAGATACAAACCTAAAGGGAGCATTCAACTGCTCTAAAGCAGTAACTATGGGCATGATGAAAAAGAGATCTGGAAAAATTATAAATATATCATCGGTTATTGGTCTTACTGGGAATGCAGGACAATCCGCTTATGCAGCTAGCAAAGCAGGAGTCATCGGTTTAACAAAATCTCTCGCACGAGAATTGGCATCACGAAATGTTCAAGTGAATGCAATTGCTCCCGGTTATATTTCTACCGATATGACAAACGCCTTAGACACTGCTGTTACCAACAAAATTATTGACTCCATACCAGCAGCAAAAATTGGTGACCCTCTAGAAATTGCAAGTGCCGCCGTATTTTTAGCAAGTCCAGCGGGAGCATATGTTACAGGGCAAACGTTAGCTGTCGATGGCGGCATGACGATGTGTTAACACCGCAACAAACATAATATCTGCATTTTCATGAGGAGATCCCAACATCTTTTGTTCAACCAATTTAAATTCTAAGTGATCTTTTAAAAACTGCTCAACTACAGCTTCATTTTCAAGGCAAGTCCAACTACATGTCGCATAAACAAGATGCGCACCTTTTTTTACCGCTTTGCTTGCACTTGATAATATTTTAACTTGAAGATCATGAAATGTCTGTAAATTTTTAAGAGACACTTTGTATTTAACATCAGGACTTCTTCTTAACGTGCCCAAAGAAGAACACGGAGCATCCACAAGCACCCAATCAAAACCACCATTTGCATGAATTTCTGGTGCAAATTGCGGCGGCTCCATTCCATCCCAATAGACAGTACGAACATTAAAAAAATTAGCTTTACGCGCACGTTGTTTAATTTCATTTAATTTGTACTCTCGAATGTCAGAAGCATAAATTATCCCAGTGTTATTGAGCAAACTAGCGATTTGAATTGTTTTACCACCGCCACCGGCGCAAGCATCCCAAACTTTTTGTCCTAATTTCACGTTTACATGCTGTCCAATTAGCTGGCTTGCATAATCTTGCACCTCAAAATCACCCAATCGGTAAGAATCTAATTCAGAAAAATTTATTTTCTCAGAAAAAATTTTTATAGAATTTTTATTCTTTATTTCAAATAAATAATTTTTTTTAACAAGACCTTGCTCAACTCTATTTAAATTCTTTAAATTATTAAGTCTAAGCCAAACAGGTGGACGAGTATCTAAATAATTAAAAAAATAATCTTGTGTTTTTCTATCCCAATTAGAAAAAAGAATTCTTTCTTGTAGTAATTCTAAAAAATAAAAAGGAATACTATAAAACAAACACTGATTTTGTAGTTCTTTATTAGAAGTAAAGTAGTTTATTAAAGATTCAAAAATATTTTTTCTAATTGAATAATCTTCAATGTTCAAATTAAAATAATTTTCATCAAAAAAATTTTGTTCTTTTTTGTATAAATAACGTAAAAATATCCAAACAAAAAATTTTTCTTTATTAACTGAACGCAAATTTTCTAACACAGAATTTAAATTACTAAATTTTAATTTAAAATTTATAATAAAGACACTTAACTCTGAAAGAGGTATTTTATTTTCAAAAAATTCTTCACAAAACAAAGCAAAATAACTATGGCGTAAACCCGCAAAAAAATACTCACTATACCAACGCCTATCACGGCTACCAAACTTTGTGTTTTGTGCTAATTCTTTTGCTAGCCATTTATCCATTTGCGCAAGTTCATTACCTGCAAAAGCTAAATTCCACAACCGATATAAATGCTGATAACGCCCAGCATGCATTTTTAACGATGATTTTAATCCATCGGGCATAAAACATTATTCCTCAGAATCATCATCATAAAATTCAATATCAGAAGCATCCAATTGCTTTAAATCATCAAAAGACACAGAACGAATGTCATCATCATAATTGCGATCTTTGTGAAAACGCGCGCCTGTAGATTTTTTATTACGCTCACCATTTTCATCAAGCGGAGAACGGGTTCTTTCTCTAAAAATAATAGAAACTGGAATATCCTTATAACCAAACGCTTCACGAAATGAATTTTCAACGTAACGTTTATAACTAAAGTGTAAATCTTTAGGATGAGAACAAAAAATTATAAAACGAGGGGGATTCACGCCCACTTGTGTTGCATAAAAAAACTTAACTCTTTTAGATTTATTTTTAATTAAAGGTGGTGTGTGCTTTAATAAAATTTCTTTTAATACATTGTTAACTTGCGATGTAGAATTTCTTTTTGCACTTTGATCATACAAATCAAGGCACATTGGTATTAATTTACTCACGCGCAAATTTTCGAGTGCACTGACAAAAACTATTGGTGCATAGCGCAAATACTTTAAATCTAAATGAAGTTTTTCAGTAAATTCTGCAACTGTTTTTGAGGTTTTATCTTTAATCAGATCCCATTTGTTCACTACAATTAAAATTGGCTTGCGAAGTTCAAATGCAAAGCCAGCAACACGGGCATCGCCATCTGTTGCGCCATCTTCAGCATTAATTACTAAAATAGACACATCAGCGTCTTCTAAACAAGCCACACTTCTAAAAGCAGAAAATTTTTCGAGCTTATCGGCCATTCGGCTCTTTCTTCGAATTCCTGCAGTATCTATAACTTTTAACTGTCTGCCATGATATTTAATAAGAACATCAACAGCATCACGAGTTGTTCCCGGTCTTTCATCAACTATAGAACGAGCTTCTCCTACCAATCGATTTAAAATAGACGATTTGCCTACATTTGGACGACCAATAATGGAGAGTTTAATTGGTGGGTTAGCAGGATCTTCGCTTTTATCTTTAGGATAGTTTGAAAATATTTCTGTTGCAGCGTCCAAAAGATCGCTAATTCCTCTATTATGTTCAGCGCTTACAGGAAAAATCTTTTGCACTCCAAGTTTTCTAAACTCTTCCATAAAAATATCATCTTTTGGCAAATCACATTTGTTAACGCAAACAACGAAATTTTTTTCTGACTTTCTTAACCTTTTAATAAGTTCATTATCAATTGGATGAATTCCTTCGCGGCCATCAACCACAAAAATAACTGTTTCAGCTTCTTCAATGGCCATTTCAGCTTGCTCAACCAACTGAATTTTAATGTTATCTCTAGAAGTTGGCTCAAACCCTCCCGTATCACACAAATAAAAACTTTCTCCATTGTGTTCTGCTCTGCCAAAAATGCGATCCCTTGTAACCCCTGGTTCGTCATGTACTAAACTTTTTCTCTGACGTATTATACGGTTGAACAAAGAGCTTTTCCCAACGTTAGGACGTCCTACTAAGGCAACCAATCGAGTGTAAGTTCTGAGAGTCATTTTATTATGATCCTGTTTCTATCTTTTAAAATATGCTAGAAAATGTTTAAGATGCTGAAATCCTTAAATTATCACTACGGCGAAAAATAGGGTAAAAGCAGGCATCATAGCCAATCACCTTGCATAACGGAAAATCAGTGAAACATAAAGTTATTTTTAAAAATAAGAAATTTTCTCCTTACTCAAGCGTACGTAAATCAAAAATTTATATAGCTGCTAAACAAATATGTGCAATTCTTCAAAAAAATAAATTTGACGCATATATTGTTGGAGGAGCAATCAGAGACCTATATATCAGACCAAATGTTGTGCCTAAAGATCTCGACATTGCAACATCAGCCAACCCAAATGATGTTCATAAAATTTTTAAAAGCTCAAAATTTGTTGGCGAAGCATTCGGTGTTTGCCTTGTAAATTTAAATAATTTACAATTTGAAGTGACAAGTTTTAGAAAGGAAGGGAAATATATAAATAAAAGAAAACCCGAAAATATATCTAAAGGAACATTTTTAGAAGACTCAAATAGAAGAGATTTTACTATAAATTCTTTATACTATGATCCTATAAAAAAATTAATTATTGATCCACATAATGGAATAAATGATATTAAAAACAAAATCATTCAATGCGTTGGTAATCCTAACGATAGATTTCAAGAAGATGTTCTTAGAATACTTAGAATGATTAGATTTGCAGCAAATCTCAATTTTAACATTTCTAAGGAATCCTTACAGGCAGCTAAAAAGGAAATAAAAGAAATTGTTCATTTGAGTAAAGAAAGAATTTTACTTGAATTTCAAAAAGTAAAAATTGGTCGATTTTTTTACTTTATAGATAACATTCATAATATGTTTGAAATAAAAAATTTATTTTATTTAAATAATAGTTTTAATTTTTTAGTAAAATCTAACAATAATGATAATAAGTTATCATTAGAAAAAATAAAAATTGGCACCCAATTTAATTTTTTTAATTTTTTTAAAACTTTATTATTTAAATATGAAGTTAAAAAAAATCATAAAGATGATTTTATTAATGTAATAGATTCTTGGCCGATTAGTATTGATGATAAAAAAATATGTCTACTTTTTTTTAAATGCATATATATAAAAGAATTTTTTCCAGAAAAAACTGATGTTGAACTAATAGATTTTATTTTTTTTGAAAAAATTTATATAATTAATGAAATTTGTAAAAATATTTCTTATGGTGTATTGACCAATTTATCCATATTTATAAAAGATAGCTTACTTAGTGAAACTCTTTATAAATTTATAAATATTAAATCTAAACAAAAGTCTCTATTCATCAACTCGTCAGAGGTTGTATCGTACATTGAAAAAAACAAGATAAATAAAAAATACATTGCCACTACATTAAAATACATGCAGTATATTTATTTAAAAAAAGGTTATATTCCAAAAATAGAAAGCGCATTGTCTTTTAAGAAAGATTTTTTTATTGAGTACTTTAGTATAAAAAATAAATGATGGAGAGTACATTATGAAATTATTAACTATATTATTAGCTAGTTTATTTTTACATTTCAATGCTATATCAACAGAGCTCATTTATATTGACTATCAACATAGACCTCCTTTCTTTGAAAATAATCTTAGCACAAATAAAATTGAATCAGGAATACTATATAAACTTAGTAAAAGAATTCTCGATAAAACAAAAATCAATGTAGAATTTATTGAAACACCTTTACCCAGAACAATTACTAAAATGAAAGAAAAAAAAGAACGTGTTTGTATATCCTACGCGCTTTTTGATGCTGCAAGAAAAGAATTTGGAAATTATAGCAATCCATATTACAAAGAAAAAAGAAACGTAATAGTGTTTAGAAAAAAAGATAAAAGATTTAAAAATAATAAATCAATTAAAGACCTACTTAAAAACGAACCCGTTTCATTTTTAGTTAAAAGAGGTTATTCATATGGCGCTTATGTTGACGATATCCTTCAAAAATTTAAAAATTATGACAGAAACGATAACTATAACAACGAATCATTGTTTAATAATCTTTTTATAACATATCTTGACAATGCAGGAATGCTAAAACAAATTGAAATGTCTCGATCAGATTACATGCTTATTTCTTTAACTGAATATGAATATTTAGAAAATCAATACAAATCAATTACAAAAAACTTAAGCTATAGATTTATTAGTGATATGCCAGAAGGGAATAAAAGATACTTTTTATGCTCAAAAAATATCGAAGAAGAAACTATAGAAGTCATTAACAAAGCAATAAAAAGTACAGTTGGTAAAATTTAATCGTTATTTATTATTTCATTTTTTCAAATACAGAAGATGTTGTTGTAAAAGTATTTCTTCTTGTAATAGTACCTTGAGAAATAAAATTTAGTAGATACCATTTTCCGCCTGCTTTACCATTTGTCCCGCTAGCTCCATCGCCACCAAAAGGCTGCATGTTAACAATTGCTCCTGTCGTTTTTCTATTAACATAAAAATTACCTGCTAATTGACTCAATAAAGGCACCGATTTTTCTAAAAAATATTCATTTCGACTCACAACACTACCTGTTAATCTATAATTATGTTGAGAAATTATTGATAATACATCTTCAAATTTTTTATAAGTTCTAACAGCCACTACGGGACCAAAAATTTCTTCCGATAATAATTCATGTTTATCTGCATAAATTTCAATAATAGTTGGATATACATAGTATCCATTTGACTTATCGTAATTACCGCCACAAATAATTTTACAATTTTTATCTTTTTTTGCTCTATCAATATATCCAGTTATTTTATTAAATTGTCTTTCATTGATAACGGGTCCAACATCACATTTTCTATCAATAGAATTACTGATAACTAAAGAATTAGCTTCATTTAATAATGCAGTTTTAAGCCCTGACCAAGCCATTTCATCCACTAATACAACACTATTAGCAGAACACTTTTGACCACTTCTCCCAAAAGCGCCTTGCACAATACATCTAGCGGTTTCAACAAAATCAAGATCACTATCAGCAACTAAAAAATCTTTTCCACCAGTTTCTGCAATAAAGCGTGGAAAATTGTTTCTCGAGTACTCTGTATTAAATAAATAATTGCCAAATGCTCTGGCAGTTAAAAAACTGCCTGTAAAATTTAATGCAGTCAGCTCTGGATGGGTTAGAATTGAAGGCAAACAAAGCTTTCCTTCTCCTGTAATCATATTAATAACTCCAGGTGGAAAACCCGCTTCTTCAAGTGCCAACATCAACATAAAGCCGCTCATCACCGCATCTTCAGATGGTTTCCAAACCACAGTATTCCCTGTTAACGCCATAACAAGAGGTAAGTGATAACCAATTGCCTGTGGAAAATTAAATGGAGTTACAGCACAGGTAAAGCCTTTCAATGGTCGCAATTTTAATTGGTTGGTCTCTCCCCAACCATCACCCAATTGTTCTGCAAGTAATTCTGCATAAAAATAATTATTAAATCTTACAAAATCCATAAGCTCTGCCCATTCAACGTATGTTTCATAGGCGTTATAACCACATTCTACGCTAGATACAGCACAAAGCTCATACTTCCATTTTAGCAAAACATTTTCTAAATCTCTAAATTTTTGAATTCTTGTTTCTGGACTTAAACGCGACCATTGTTCTTTTGCACTCAGCGCAGCTTCTATTGCTAATTGCGAATGAGAACTATCCGCTTGTTGATAACTACCAAGTATTTCACCATTAGAAGGATTTAAGTTTTTAATTTTTGCATTTGAAAAAACATTTTTTCCATTAATAACCATTGGAATATCAATATTTTTAGGTATTTTTTTAACAGATTCTGAATATTTTAGCCATTCAGCATCAATCTCCCTAGGGTTAATAATCATTTCGTTAGACGGAATTTTCAATGATAGTTTATGCATCTGTCTACCCTTAAAGGTGAAATGTTTTAAATGATTCGAACTGTTCTTTAATATAACAAGTGAAAAAAGTTCACAAGATTGTTTGATTATTTAAATTTTACATTTCAGTTATTATATTTAAAAAAATTTTTAATTATGAATTCGTTGTGCAAAAGGAAAACTTTTACTTGGAAGACTTTTTTTAGGAGTGTAACCTTCAAGCGGGCTTGGCTCAGCCCATGGTTCTGAATTTAATTGCTCTACAATAACAAATTCTCCATCTCTTGCCAATACATGATTAGGAGATAGAGGTATTTTTCCTGTTGGCGTGTCAAGAACATACTGGGGATTTGCAAATCCAGTTGTGGATCCTCTCAGTTCTTTAATAACATCTAAACCTTTTTCAATTGGAATTCTTAAATGTTCAGTTCCTTCAACAATTTGTGGATGATAAATATAATAGGGCCGCACCCTCATTTTCACAAGACCATTTACCAACTTTCTTAAACTATCTACGTTATCGTTAACGTTTTTTAAAAATACTGACTGATTACCAATTGGAATTCCTCTTTTTAACAAAGTATCGATAGCAGAAACTGCTTCTGGTGTAAGCTCTTGTGCAGAATTAAAATGAGTATTTATCCAAATAGGATGATACTGCGCAAGCATGTCAGCAAATTCTTCGGTAATTCTATAAGGTAACGAAACCGGAGTTCTAGTACCAAATCGAATAATTTCTACATGTTTAATATCCCGCAATTTTTTTAATAAATTTTCAATAGTTTTATCATGAGCAATAAAAGGATCGCCGCCTGTAATTAAAACATCTCTAATATTTTTATTACTTGCAATATACTCAAGACCTTTTTCAATAATTTTTGGATTAAAATGAAGACCTTCTTCTCCGTCTCTTCTTTTTCTAAAACAGTATCTACAATATACGGGACAAAGCTGTGCAACACACCATGCGACTCTGTCCTTATAAACATGAACCATCTCTTTAACAGGAGAGTTTCCCAGTTCTTTTAATGGATCAGAAACTCCAAAACGATCTTTAAGTTCTTCTAACTGCGGCATAAGCTGCAATTTAACCGGATCGAAATCGTTTGAAAAATCCATCAATGAAATTGAGTAAGGACTTATCCCCGCATGAAAAAATTTATTTAATTTTTTAAAACCCTCAATTTCTTTTTGAGCTAAATTGACAATACCAACCAAATCATCTTGAGTCTGAATTTGTGATTTCATTTGCCAACGCCAGTTTGTAAATAATTCCTCTTCCACACCAAATAAACGAGCACCTGTTTGTGTGATGCTTTTTTGATTTGATGAGAGTTTTACATGAAATTCATTTGGTTTCACAAAAGGCATAGAATTCTCTTTCTATAGTCTTGCAAATTAATAACATTAAAAAATTATTTTTAAAATACGCTATGCCTAATAAATTATTGGTAATCTATTTTAAGCACAAGCATCTTGTACACTATTTCTGAAACTTGTAAACATTAAGCGATGCTCAATAAAGAGCACAATTCATATTCTGATGGAAACCTTTTATGTCAGCCAATTCAAAAGCAATACGATTTTTACTTTATCGCTATCTTTTTTCTTCTTGGGCAAGTAAGTCAAGAAGAAGTTCTGCTGCGATTGGAGTATTACTGCCAGTTCTAGGGGTTGCTATTGGTGTTTTTGCATTTATAGTGGTTTTAAGTGTTATGTCTGGTTTTGTAACCAATATAAAGTCAAACCTTCTTAGTATGCAAGCACATATCGAAATAGTATCTCTAGAAAAAGGAAAACAAATTTCTGAAAGCAAAGAATTAATAAAAAACATAAAAAATTTATCTCCAGAAATTCTATCAATTGCTCCCTATCAAAGCGGAGATATCATCTTACAAGCTGGAAATAAAGGTCAAATGGCTAGGCTTGAAGGAATTGATCCAAATTTAGCAGAAAACACTCTCGAAATCCAAAAATTTCTCTCAAATGGTATTAATTTAAATATATTAAACCGCAAAATACCTGCTGAAAACATTACCAACTCAGAATTATTTCCAACTATAATTATTGGAGAAGACCTAATGGAGCAATTAGGTTTAAATATAGGTGACAGTATAACACTTGTTTCAACCATTCCTGATGATGGACCAGGAGGTCTTGCTCCAATGCAATTGCCAGTCGTGATCGCTGGTAATTTAAAAACAAATAATTTTGCTTTTAGCCAAAAAAAAGTTCTCAGTTCGCTTAAAACAACCAACCAGTTTTTTCAAAATGAAAATACCTGGCTTGGACTACAAGCTAAAATCCAAAATCCTTTAGGTGCCGATAAATTAGCTCATAATTTAAATATTTCTTTAAAAAATATGGGATTGCAAGCACGACCCTGGACCGAAACAAACAGAGCCTTACTCAAAGCGCTTAGTCTTGAGCGCTGGGGGATGAGTTTTGTAATGCTTATGATTATTCTTGTTGGATGTTTTAGTATCTCAATTTCTTTGTTATTATCAATTCGTAGAAAATCAAGAGAAATGGCTATTTTGCGAAGCTTAGGCTTTGAACAACTCGATCTTAGCAAACTTTTTTTATGGCAAGGTTTTTCAATTGGATTGGCGGGGGTTTTAATTGGTTTACTCCTTGGCGGAATTTGTCTTTATTTTATTCATAACTACCAAATACCTTTTATCACTAGTTCATATTCTAACAAACCATTACCAATTCAAGTTAATTTAATTGACCTTATTTTTATCTCAATTGGAAGCATATTGCTTGCTATGTTTGCAGCAGTTTGGCCAGCTATAGAGGTTAAAAATCTTAATGTAATAGAAGTACTTTCTGTGCGTAAATAAATTAAAAATGGAGCAAATGTGATTGCGATACAAGTTCAAAATTTAAAAAAAACTTACAAAGTAGGCGGAGAAGATCTTCATGCTTTAAACAATATATCCTTTCAAGTTTTTAAAGGAGAAGTGGTTGCTGTTGTGGGCGAAAGTGGCTCTGGCAAAAGCACTCTTTTGCACATACTAGGCACTCTTGATTCTCCAACTTCTGGAGTTATCAAAATAGATAATAAAAATCCGTTCGAAAAAAATGATAAGTCTATTAGTGTTTTTAGAAATTTACATATTGGATTTATTTTCCAACACAATAATCTTTTACAAGAATTTACGGCTCTCGAAAACGTAATGATGCCAGGCTTAATTGCAGGCCGTTCGACAAAAGACACCCAGAATAAAGCTAGGCTACTACTTGAAAATGTAGGCTTGCTTAAACGACAAGACCATTTTCCAAACCAACTCAGTGGAGGAGAACAACAAAGAGTTGCAATAGCCCGTTCACTTATCAATGACCCTGTTTTGATTTTAGCAGATGAACCTTCTGGGAATTTAGATTCTAAAAATGCAGCCCTTATTCACAATCTTTTTCAAGAAATCAATCAAAAATTTAAAACAACAATAATTGTTGTGACGCATAATAAGGAATTTGCGGCTACCCTGCCTAGAAGGATTCAATTACGCGATGGCAACATATTGTCTGATGATTTTAGAAAACAACAAACCGAAATTAGACCTTGAGAAATTAAAAATTTGCAAAATTACGTTGAATGGTGAATAGTGCAGCGTTGTTGATCGTTCTTCTGGCCATGTTAATGAGAGTAACTTTGAAATGCCGGGTTTAAAAAAATACAGCTATATAAATAATAAAATTCTTTTTACAACTACTACTTGCTTAGCGTTAATTACTGGAAGTTTAGTCTATGCGCAAATTCCCATCTTATCTCCGCCTACAGAATGGGGAAACGAACCTATATCTAAAATAACAATTCTTGGTAACAAAACAGTTACTCAAGAAGCTATTTTAAATTTAATGACAATAAAAGTTGGTCACAATCTCAATCAAGGATTAGTTTCAAGTAATATTAAAGCAATTTATGCAAGTAGTTTTTTTCAAGATGTAAAATTTGACAAAGGCTCAAAAAACGAACTCATCGTTTATGTTGTTGAAAAACCAACTATTTATAATATTATTTATGATGGATTCCATATAGTTTCATCTTCTTCATTAAAAGATAAAATAATTTCAAAAAAATATACTATTATTGATGAAAAAAAACTAGCTCAAGATCTTCGTACAATTGAGCAAGCTTATATCGAAAAAGGATATTATCTTGCTAAACCTAATTATACTCTTGAAGAAATTGAACCAGGCTCAGTTGATGTTGTTTTCCACGTCAATGAAAATAAGCCAATCCAAGTCAGATCTGTAAACATCATCGGAAACGAATATTTCAGCCATAATGATTTGCAAAATTTTATGATGACTAGGCCATATTCTTGGCTGTCAATTTTAACTAACGCTGGTTTATTTAGAGATGAATTTATTGCTGCAGACCAACAAAACCTTACATATTATTATAGAGATAATGGCTATGCCGAAGCAACTGTCCCTTCTCCTCTCGCAACTCTAGATAAAAACAAACGAGACATAAGTATCTCGTTTTTTATAGAAGAGGGAGAACGATTTAATATTGGTAAAATTACTATAACTGGCGATGTGATTGATACAGAAAGTAATATAAAAGAAAAACTTTCTCTCAAAGAAAACCAAATTTATAGAATATCTAAATTTAATGCAGACATGAAAACTTTAAAAACAATTTATGGGGATCAAGGATTTGCGTTTGCCTATATTTATCCAACTTTTAATATTGATAGAGTTAAAAAAACTTACGATATTGTTTATAATATCAATAAAGGCGAAAAAGCATACTTTAGAAAAATAAACCTTGAAGGCAATGTAAAAACCCGTGATAATGTGATTCGAAGAGCATTAAGAATATCAGAAGGGGAATTATTTAATTCTTCAAAGCTTGATAACAGCAAAGCAAACATTGAAAGACAAGGTTTTTTTGAGTTTGTTCAAATTATTCAAGAACCAGATCAAGCAAATCACGCTGTCGATTTGAAAGTTATTATTAAAGAAAAACCAACTGGACGCATTTCTGCCTCAATAGGCGCATCACCAAGTGTAAGCGGTTCTGGGGTCACTGTTTTTGGTCAGGGTCAGTACCAAGAACCAAATTTTATTGGAAAAGCTTATAATATTGGAGTGAATGCACAGTTAAGCCCTTCTCCCGAAAACAACGGGAAGATGAACTATACGTTTAGCTTAAATTTTTCAAACCCAAGTGTTTTTGATAGCCCGTGGAGTTTTGGATTTAGCGGCGCATTTTCTCACAATATTTCACTCTTAACATCAAGCGATGTGATTAACAAAGTTTACATTACCCAAAACACAAAAAGTTTAAGCCTTAACGTTGGTAGAGAAGTTTTTGAGAACACAAGATTTTCACTTGGATATTCGATATCTGATACCACGACAGAACCTTCTTTACCTCTAACATCCAAATTTTATTCTTCAGGAAAAAGTGAAAAATTATCGCAAGGCCTAACATATGATGACACGGATAACTATCTTAACCCAACTTCTGGTTTACATTTAAATTTATCGAATTCAATTGCTCTTAAAGGACTTTATGGCCAATATAACTTTGGCTCTGCATCAGCAGTGGTTGCATATTATCTCCCACTTAATTTTTCTGATAATTTTAAAACAAATTTTCGTTTTTCATTGATGCCTCGCTATGTGTATCAATTATCTAGCACACAGCCAGTCCCTATTTGGGAAAGACCAACACTTGGAAACGCTTACTATATGAAGGGTTATTCAGGTCCTGGCGAAATAATTTCACCCTCAATTCCAATTACAATCTCTACTCTTACAGGACAAACTTTAAATTTTTCGACTGGCGGAAATAGAAGTCTATATTCGTCGATTGAATATTTTGTTCCTGTGATTCCGCAAGCAGGACTTCGTTTTGTGCTTTTTGGAGAAGCTGGTACAGTACTAGACGATTATGATAACTTTTCAATAGACTCATTAAAATACGATGTTGGTTTTGGGTTTAGATGGATGACACCCGTTGCCCCTTTTCGGTTTGAATGGGCTTTTCCGGTTGATAAAAATGGTAATATAGGACGAGCTCACTTTGTGTTTACAATAGGTACAGATAGCTTAAATAATATGTAATAATTTTAGCTACAGAATTTTTAGATTATCTAGGAGGTTTCATAGTTATGCGTATACAGAAAATTGTATTAATGCTTTTAGCTTTATCAACATCTCAATTTCTTTATGCTAACAACAATTTAACAACAGCAAAACCTCTTGCTTCTTCAAATTCCTTGAAGGTCTGTGTTGTTAATGTTCAATCAGCTATTTTACAAACTAACGATGGAAAAGCTGCAATATCAAAAATCGAAAAAGAAGCTGCCAAAGAACGAGAAAATATTTTAAAGAAACAAAATGATTTAAAATCGCTCGAAGCCGAATTTCAAAAAAGTCATTCTCTATGGAATGATTCAGAAAAAATGGCAAAACAAAAAGAGTTTCAAGAAAAATTACAAGAATATCAAAAATTACAAATTAATTTTGAGAAACAAACTCGAAATAAAGAGCTTGCAGCAACGCAAGAAATCTTTCTTAAAATTGTGAGTGTTGTGAAAAAAACAAGAAAACAAGAGAAATGCTCTTTTGCATTTGATAGTGGTGCAGGAGTTTTGCTTGATGCAGATGAAGTTTCTGATATCACATCTAAAATAGTTGAAAAGTATAACTCAGAATACAAAGTAAAAGGTTAATAATAGAATGAGCTTAATTTCAATTTCAGAAATAATTTCCCAAACTCATTGTGAAATTATTCCAAAAAATGTGAACTTATCTTTTTCGGGTGTTGCGCCTTTATCAATCGCATCTAAAGAGCATGTCTCTTTTTTAATAAATGAAAAATACTTTGATGAATGCTTAACAACAAATGCTGGAGCAATTATTTGTTCCAAAGCAAACGCTGAAAAATTAATTGATAAAACTAAAAGTATTCTTATTGTAGCTAATAACGCCCACGCCACACTTGCTAAAATTTCTCAATTTTTTTTCAAACCAGTACATCCTTTTTCTGGAATTTCACAACAAGCAATTATTGATGAAACTGCAGAAATCCATCCAACAGCCACTATTTTTCCTTTTGTGTTTATTGCCCCACATGCAAAAATTGGTGCTAATTCTGTTATTTATTCTGGTTGCTTTATTGGCGCAGGAAGCTCTGTGGGCTCTAATTGTTTATTGTACCCAAATGTTGTTATTCGCGAAGGTTGCGAAATAGGCAATGGATGCATTTTCAACCCTGGAGTCGTTGTAGGTGGTGATGGATTTGGCTTTGCCCCTACAGAAAAAGAAAATATAAAAATACCTCAAATTGGGGGAGTAAAAATAGCTGACGATGTTGAAATTGGAGCTAATTCAACAATTGATAGAGGAGCTATGTCAGACACCCAAATTGGTTATCAAACAAAAATCGATAATCTTGTCATGATTGCCCATAACGTTGTAATCGGGGATTTTTGTTTTATTGCAGGACAAGTTGGCATTGCAGGTTCAACAACTGTTGGCAATAGAGTTGTTATGGCAGGACAAGTGGGCGTCTCTGGTCACCTAAAAATTGGAAACCAAAGTATTTTAACAGCGCAATCGGGTATTACAAAAAATATACCCGCAAACGAAACATGGGGAGGAACTCCTGCCAGACCTCATCGCGAATATCATTTACAACTCGCCGTTTTAAATAAATTAACAAAACAAATGCGCAAAAAAAATCTTTCATAATATGCTACAGGAGAAAGATGAATGATTAATATTTACGATAAAATAATAATGAATATTGAAGAAATTAAAGAGTGGTTACCCCACAGATCTCCTTTACTTCTTATTGACTCTGTTAATCAATTGTCTATTGGAGAAACTATTGTTACCAGTAAATTATTAACGCCAGCAGAACCAGTATTTGAAGGACACTTTCCAAAAAATCCTATTTATCCTGGTGTTTACTATATTGAAGCAATCGCTCAATCAGGCGCACTTTTATCTAGTCTAAGTCTTTTTAAAAAAGAAACTAAAAAAACTGAATTGGGTGTCCTCACTTCAATTGAAGAGGCAAGGTTTCGCCGCCCTGGACTCCCTGGCGAAAAAGTATATTATGAAGTTTCAATAGAAAAAATGCGGGGCTCTTTTGTGTGGTTTAAAGGAACTGCTAGTATTAATAATGAAGTTGCAGCACAATGTAAACTTTCTATCTCAATTACTTCAAAAAGGTAATACTATATGACAAGTGCTTCCGTAAAAATTCATCCAACAGCAATTATAGAAGATGGCGCAGAAATTGATACTGGAGTCACTATAGGACCATATGCGATTATCGGTAAGCATGTAAGAATAGCAAAAAATACTCAAATACATGCTCATAGCCTAATAACAGGACACACCCATATTGGTGAAGAAAATCAAATTTATAGTTATGCTTCTGTAGGAAATACACCGCAAGATTTAAAATATAAAGGTGAGCCTACTCAATTAATTATCGGCGATAGAAATATTATACGCGAATTTACAACCCTTCAACCCGGAACTGTGCAAGGCGGTGGAAAAACAACCATTGGTAATGAAAACTTATTTATGGCTTATACACACATTGCGCACGATTGTTTTGTAGGGAATCAAAATATATTAGCAAACGGTACACAACTTGCAGGACACGTCACAATACATAATATGACAGTGATCGGTGGCTTATCTGCTGTTCACCAATTTGTTCATATTGGAGACATGGCTATGCTTGCTGGCGGCACCTTAGCACATAAAGACATACCCCCCTATTGTATGTCAGAAGGCAGATTCAACAGCCTTGCATTAAGAGGTCTAAATTTTGAAGGCTTACGCCGCCGAAATATATCGTTAGATACGCGGAATGCTTTAAAAGAAGCCTACAAAAGAATTTTTTTAAAGAGCACTATCACAATTGATGATGTTTTTAACTCAATTTCTCACCTGATGCACATTCCAGAAATCGACAATTTTGTTAATTTCATAAAAAATTCAAAGCGCGGAGTTGCAGTCGCACGAGATTCAATAAAAAAAGAATCTGAAACACAAGAGTGATGCATGAAACCAGTAAAACAAGGTGGTATCTGTATTGTTGCAGGAGAAGCAAGTGGCGATCTTCAAGCAGCTCTATTGATTAAATCTTTAAAAGAAGAGTTTAAAAATAAAAATATTACCAACTATTTTTTTTGGGGTTCCTGCGGTCCTAATATGCGTCAAGAAGAGGTTGATGAAGTTATAAGAGTAGAGGATTTGGCGGTACTTGGAATTACCGAAATTATTTCTCACTATTCTCAAATTTCAGCTGCCTACAAAAAGTTATTACATCAAATTATTATTAGAAAACCAGACGCTATTATTTTAGTTGATTACCCAGGATTTAATTTAAGATTACTTCAAGATATTTACGCATTAGGCTTTACTACAATATATCATATTCCTCCAAAAGCTTGGTCACATGGCGTTTATCGTACCGAAATTTTAAAAAAATATTGTCACCTTGTTACAAGTATTTTGCCGTTTGAAACTAGTTTTTTTAAAGATCACAAAGTAAACACATGTTTTGTAGGTAATCCTTTAAAAGATAATATTGATGAATATATTGCTAAAAATAATATTAAAAAAATTCCATTTAAAATTGGATTACTTCCAGGAAGTCGTAAAAGCGAAATCAATAGGCTTTTGCCAATTTTAATTGAATCATTTATAATCATTTCAAGAGAAAATAAAAATATCATAGGAGCAATTCCAATTGCTCCTACTCTTGATATAAATTTTGTAAAAAACGTTGCATACAACACAGCGAAATTGCATAATTTTAATAAAGAGTGGATTGATAATAAAATTGAATTTGGTCTAAATAATTCTTATGAAGTTATGTCTTCATCAAGCTACGCTTGGGTTTGTTCGGGTACAGCTACTTTAGAAACAGCATTTTTTAACACACCAATGTCTGTAATATACAAAACATCATCTATTTCAGCATTTATTATTAAAAAAATAATTAAAGTTAAATATGTTTCTTTAGTTAATTTAACTGCAAATAAAGAAGTTGTGCCTGAATTTTTACAAGAAGACGCTCAACCAAAAAATTTGGTTGAGCACGCTTTAAAAGTTTTTAGCAATAACCAATATACACAAGAAATGGTGCAAGAATTTGAAAGAATAAAAAATCAATTTCCCCCCAATGCTGGCAAAAATGCTGCAATTGCGATATTAAAATGTATAGAAAAATATAATTACCCAGGTGTCAATAAATTTGCTTTACATAAATTTCAGGCAAAAACATGAAACAGCAAAGTACTAAAAATTTTATCAAAACTTTATGGTTCTCTGGTAAAAAAGATTTGTTACTCGGGCTACCGTGGCTTCCAATATACTCAATAGCAGAAATCATAATTGCATTATCATTAACAACTCTTCTTCAATTAGTTTTTATATCAACTCCAAGAATTCAAGTTGGCGAACTGGTTCCTGGCCAATTAAAAAACATAATTTCATTTAGTCAAACATTAGATCGAAGAGATCTGATTTTTATAATTCCAATAATTATTATTACTGCTTCATTAATAAAACTTATTTCTGCATTTATGAGTAGTTATTTTACAGAAAGAGCAGGTCATAAAGTTGCGCACACACTTCGAGAACAAATGCTTAAAGGATTTATCTCTTCACCAGGAAATAAACTAGATCAAAAAAATCCTGACTATATTGCAAATCAACTGATGCAAGACACAACACTTTTACAAGGAGCTGTTAGCAAAGGCACAATCAGTGCGGTTAGAGACTTTCTTGTGTTAATTGGTATAATTATAACAATGCTATTTATTTCTTGGCAAACATTTTTAATTGGTATTTGTATTTTTGTACCATTAGGAATTATATTTAAAAAAATTGCAAAAAAAATTAATTATTACACTCGAGAAAGTCAAAAACATCAAATTGGAATTTCTGCAAGATTTATTTCAAGCCACAATGGACTACTTACAATTAATGCACTGAGAAGTCATCAAAGAGAAGAATCAGACTTTAATGACTTAAATTTTAATAACTATTCATTTATGAAAAAAAGCATATTTGTAAGAACATTTTTTTCACCTAGTATCGAATTTTTAGCAGCATTAATATTAGGTATTATATTTGTTTTAAAACTAAACTATACCGAAGTATTTAAGTCTACAATTTATGCCTCAATGCTCATATTACTTATTTTTTCGTTTAGATATATTAAAAATATTGCAGGAGCAATCACTTTTTTTAGCGAAATTAGAGTTGTTTTTCAACGAGTTTACTTGTTTTTAGATGATTTTAAAACTAGTACCAATAATATATTAACCCCAATTTCTTATAATTCAGCGAATTCTATTGAAGCGAATCAAGTATCTTACACAACAGAAGATCATCAAAATATAATAATTAATTGTTCTCTGAAGATAGCCAAAGGAAGTAAAATTGCGTTTATTGGGGAAAGTGGTGCTGGCAAAACCACTATGCTAAGAATGCTCGCTGGTTTATTAATACCTTCTAAAGGAAGTATTTCTATTGAACCTGAATTTTTATATGCATCTCAATCACCTTATCTTTTTAAAGGAACAATAAAAGAAAATATTATATACTCTGAACAAAAAATACCAGATCATATTGCTGATGAAAAAGTTAAAGATTTAATCATTGCACTTTCTCTAGCTTATTCGGAATCTGGATCAAAAATTATGATGGATAAAAATCTAGGTTTTTTAGGTGAAGGGCTATCTGGTGGCGAAAAAGCACGGGTTGCTTTAGCAAGAACACTTTTTGTCTCACCAAAACTAATTTTACTAGATGAACCTACTGCAAATTTAGACGCAGAATCTGCGCAGCTCTTTTGGAAAGCAGTACGTTCATGGAAAAATAAAGACTCCGAACATACTATTGTTACAGTGTGTCATGTACTACAAGAAATAAAAGATTTTGACCTTTGCTATGTTTTTGCAAACGGAAAAATCATAAATAAATGCTCTCCTAAGGAATTATTTTAAATGTCAAAATCCATAGGCCAAAAAATCAGAAAACAGCTTGATTTGCCATGGAAAGATAAGAACAAATTATTTTTTTTATTTTTTCCACTTTTATTTTTTATATCATTAGCAATTCATGTAATTTCTAAAAAAAAACGTGAAAAATCATACCTAAAACTTTATTCCTTTTTTGATTCTAAACAAAGTGGTTTTAAAATTGTTTGTATCGGGAACGTAATTTTGGGGGGGACAGGAAAATCTCCTTTAGTTCGTAAATGTGCATTAGAATACCTTAACAAAGGATATCTTGTTGCAATTGCTTCAAGAGGTGTTGGAAAAAATATAGTTCCTGTTAACATAGGTAAAAATTATAATGTCGATAAATTATCTCTACTCTCTGATGAAAATAGAGAACATTATGAAATTTTAAATCATGACTCATTTAAAAATTCAAAATTTTATATCTTACAATCTAAAAAGAGACTTGAATCACTTAAATTTTTTTTAAATGAAATACATATCAATAATTATGATATTAATAAAACTATTTTTATTTTAGATGATGGTTTACAACATTTTTCTTGCCCCAGAGATTATAACATCTGTGTTTGGTCTCCTAATATCCTGATCAATAGCCCAAATTTTTGTATTCCAATTGGTCCTTATCGTGAAGGATTTGGAAAAGATTCTTTTATAAATTTATTAAATAATTTTGATTTTAGATTTTGGTCAAGAACAAAATTTGAAAATCGCGATCAATTTAAAGAAAATTTAATAAAATCCTTAGAACAATATCAAATAAAACCTAGCCAAAAAGATCTCATTATTCAATATAAAAATAATTTTTATACTATTAATACTTCTCATCAAGATTTTATTAATATCCAAAATGAAATTGACGAAGTTCAGGCTATAAAATATTTTTATGATATAGATACAATTACTATAATTACAGGGATTGCTAATCCTGAAAATTTTATTATTGATTTAAAAAATATTATAAATAATAAAAAAATTAAGCATATTTTTTTAGATGATCATTCTAATTTAACAAATCATTCAATTAGTCTACTAGAAAATTCTCAATGTTTGATGATTACTTTAAAAGATTTATTTAGGTGGCATCAAAATCCTAAATTCTATAAATCTATAAAAAATAAAAAAATAATTGGATGCACTATAGATGCAAATTTATTAAATCTCGAATATAATACGATTAGCTTTGAAAGTATTTTAACATAAAATAATTTTATATATATTTAACTTAAAAAGGTACCAAATGTTTAGAGAAAATGTTGCCGCACTTATACGTTATAAAAATAGATATTTAGGCTGTTTTCGTTCTGATCACAGAACCTGGCAAAATGTCCAAGGCGGAATTGAAAAAACAGATAAAAACCCAATGGATGCGATAATTCGCGAAACCAAAGAAGAGCTTGGCGTTACAGAAAAAGATTTTAAAATTATTTACCAATCAATTTACTGGCGTCGGTATTTTTTTCCAAAAGAGATTTTAAAAAAAAATCGCTTTAAAGGAAATATTGGACAAGAGCAGCTTTGGTTTTTAATAGAACTACAAGATTTCAATGCAATTAAACTCGAAAAATCAGCTGGAGAGTTTAGTAAAGTTGATCTATTTGCGATTCAAGACTTAATTAATTTCTATTCCTCATGGAAAAAATCTAGTTTTTACGACTTTTGTAGGGAGTTAGATTTATTATCTTTTAAGAACTAACAATATATTTTAATTCTTCTGTTATATTGCTAATTTCTTTTGCTTTCTCTGTTAAATTGCTTGCAGATTGGTATGACTGACTAGCTACATTACTATTAAGCTGTGCAACATTTTCAAGCTGATTGACTGCTTCAACAATTTCTAAAATACCCAATTCTTCTTCTTTTGCTGCTAAAGTAATATCATTCACTGATTTATTTACCAAAGTTACATTTTCAACAACATTTTGCATAGCAATATCAAAACTTTTTGTAATATTTGTAGTTTCTTGTATGCTGTCGTTTCCAATTTTAAAAAATTTTTCGACTTCAGTTGTTGAAGAAATAATAATATCATTTACTGTTTCAATACTTTGTTTTAAAAGTTCATTAATTTCTTTTGCAGCATCACCACTCATTTTTGCTAGATTTCCAACTTCTTCAGCGACAACAGAAAATCCTCTTCCTTGATCTCCCGCCCGAGCAGCCTCTACAGAAGCATTAAAAGATAGTAACTTAGTTTTAAATACAATTTCGTTAATAACCTGAGTTTTTGCTGCAACTTCAGAAATCACTTTTGTAATTTCTGTAATTTTCTTATTGCTTATTTTCACCTGATCAAAAACTTGAGCGTAACTCGATTTAATCTTTTGAATACTTAAAATCACATCTGCCATTGTGTTTTTACCTTCATTTACAGACGCCTCACTCTGTTTAGAAGTTTGATTAGATTGCAATGCAAATTCTGATGTCTTTTTAATCATAGTGCTAATTTGCTGAATTGCTGCAGCTGTTTTTTGTAACGAATCATTCTGCTGAGTCGCTGAACTACTTAAAGATTGAGAAGTTTTATTCATCTCATTAGAAAGATTTTTCACGTCATCAACCTGAGTGACTAATTTTACAACAACGTTATCAATTGATGAAGCAATTTTTCTAAAAAAGTAATAGCTTATTAATAAAGTTAAAATTAGGCTAAAAATCATAATCAAAACACTAAATAATTTTAATATATTAGAAACATTCTCGATTTTTAATATTTCAACCTCACTACTTTTTTCAATTTTTGTAGATAATTTTTCCATTTCTTCTTCTAAAATTTTAAAGATTTTTAAAAAATTTTGGAATTCAGCTAAATAATCATTCTTTTTATTTAAAGAAGAGTGAATTACTTTTTTTCCACTTTCAACATATTTATTAAGTATAGGTTCAGTCTTTAAAATTTCTTCATGAATTAAAGAATCAGTATTAATTTTTTTTACATTATTAATATACTCTATTATTTTAATAGACATTTCATTACTATCAGTTAAAATTTCTTTTTTATCTTCATCATCTATTACAATATATTGTGATAACACTGCCCTTGTTACATTACCTTTTAAACCATCATGCAGCATATCAACTAATAAAATATTTTTTAACAAAGGAAAAAATTTATTAAAAGATTCATCCATATTTTTATTAGAAACATATGAAGAATATATTCCAAATAATCCTAAAAAAACTAAATTAAAAAGTACGCTAAATACTAAAATTTTAAAACGCTTTTTTAATGTAAAATTTTTATCGAAATCCATAGCAAACCTAAAACATCCAATAAGTGATAAATATATTTGTTTATCGGAGTATATTTAATTAAATGTAATGAAGTATTTTTATTATAAAATTACAAAATTATAAAAAATATTCAAATATTTCCTTTAACAAACATGGATTTACTATTTAATAAAATGATTGATACGGATTAGCAAGTCTTTCAAAATATTGCCAGTCGCTCCCCAAATATCCAATTCTCCAATTTCTTTAATAAAAATAGGAAAATGCCATACTTCTCTTGTGATTTTCATAATTTTACGTTCTTCAGACCAACAAGGAATATTTAATAATTCTTTAAATGATAGCAAAAAATAACAGCTTACTTCGCTTTCATTACAAAAAAATTCTACATTTTCGTAAAGTAGTGCACAATAAGGTTTGATTCTAAATCCAGAACGCGCAAAAGAATCATTCAACTTAAAAGTTGTCACAATGTCTTTTTTATTTAAACTAATTTCTTCTTCTGACTCACGAATTGCAGCAATTAAAGGCTTTTCATTAGGCAAAACTTTTCCACCCGGGAAAGAAACTTCTCCTCCATGCAATCTTAAATGTTTTGCCCTAACAGTAAAAAGAACTCTCCATTCTAAAAGATTTATTTGATCGTTAAACCAATCTTCATAAGGACAAAAAATTGGCACCAAAACAGCTGAGTTTTTTGAAAAAAAAGGAGTTGTCTCGTCAAGGCCATGGATTGTTTCTAGTTTATTAAAAAAAGATATTATTTTTTTATCCATTAATTACGTTCTTTAGTTCTAATATAAAGTTCCAAGTTATCATTAATACGATTTCCTCTATGATACTCCTTTTGACTTTCATCCGCTACCACATAAGCAGATTCTAAATCTCCTTCTTTTGTACATAATAAAACCTTATTTATTCCATTTTTATTATGTAACATATCATTAAATTCTTCAAAATTTCCAGAAACTAAATTATTTTTAATATAGGTAGCTAAGTTTTTATTTGAATCAACACGTATTCTAAATTCATCGCTAACAGCTCTAGCAAAATACAAATCTAATTTTTTATAAATCCCTTTTTGAAAAATTAAGTATGAATAATTTAATTCATAATGATCTAATTTTGTATATTTATCAATTAGACAAATTGTTTTTGGAGGATTCCAAGAATGCTTAAACCAACACCAATCCTGTCGGGATGTTTTGCCAGAAAGAGGACATTTTTTATTATGTGGACATGGAGAAACAATTGAGCAGTCATTAACGATTTCTAAAAATTCGTCTCTTAAATTGCTGAGAGACTTTGCATGTTCAACTTGACCAGGCTCTAAAATTAAAATAAGCCCGTTTTCAACAGTATGATCAAACAAATTTTGTAAGTTTTTTAAACGAAACTTTTCTGGTAATTCATTAAAAACGTTTATGCAAGTTACTATATGAATTTGTTTTAAGATTTTTTCAGTTGAAGAAATATGTTCAATAAAAATTTCAGCATTTTCAATTTTAGATTTTTCAATTAAAGTCGCCCCTTGCTGCATTACTTTTTTAGCTCGATCAATAGCATAAATAAAAATCTTTTTTGGTTTATTTAAATTTGGATTTTTACTGTAAATATACTCTAAAGATGCTAAAATACCTACAGTCCCACTTAAAGGCCCGCAACCAAAGTCAGCAATTACAAGTTCTTCAACATTATCATTAAGTAATTTCTCAATTGAATAAGTATTTTCTTTTCTAACTAATATAGAAAAAACTCGTTCGATGTTTGGAAGCAGAAATGAAGCTAAATAAGATTTAATATTTACAGAAGAGTCCATGTAATGTTTATCAAGATTTTTTCTATCTTTATTAAAAGATGCCCAAAGTTTTAATACATGAGATGCAATACTTTGCGATAATTTTTTTTCTTGTGTGGTATCTAAATTTGATAAACCAATAAAATTTTCCCAGTTTTCAATATATTTTTGTACATTAAAAAAATACTTACTCTCTACCTCATAAAAATTTCTCATTAAAATTTTATTCCTTTGACTTTTTCGATCTCAAAAAAATGAGGTAATTCTTAACAGCATTATTATGATCACGAAGATTTTTACTAAAAACATGGCTTCCATCACCTTTTGCAACAAAATAAAGATCTTGGGAGATAGGAGATAAAGTTGCCATTAAAGCTCCTTTTCCTGGACTAGCAATAGGACCAGGCGGAAGACCATAGTTGGTATAAGTATTATATGGAGTTGGAGTTAGCAAATCTTTTTTAGTGATATTGCCTTTATATCTATTCCACATTCCATATATAACAGTAGGATCGGCTTGCAATTTCATTTTTATTTTTAATCTATTCCAGTATACACCTGCCACTCTTTGCAACTCACTATCTACTGATGTTTCTTTTTCAACTATTGAAGCGAGAGTTATATATTCTAAAGGTTTTAATCCTATTTTTTTAGCTTCTTCAAGCATATTTGTGTTAACATTTTTTTTAAATTCTGTTAAAAAAACTTTCACAATATTTTTGGGCGCTAAATTTGGGTCAAAAATGTAAGTCTCAGGAAATAAAAAACCCTCTAAATTTTTTATACTAGCATCAAAATCTAAATAATCAATTAACTCTTTAGAGAACATTAAATCTAACCATTTGATTTTACTAGCAGTAGGAAAATATTGATTCAACAATTCTGCAGTTTGATAAATATTTAACCCTTCTGGAACCGTTATTTTAATTTTTTCTGTATCACCTTTTCTAAGTTTGCTTATTATTTCACTTGGCGTAATCCCTTGATAAAATTTATATGTACCAACTTTTAAATTACTTGTTACTCCTACGAACTTCGCATAAAATATTAATAATTTTGGTTTAGATATTATATTTTCCTTTTCTAAATCATATGCTACCTTAGAAAAACTAAATCC
The DNA here is from genome assembly GCF_037081835.1 of Spirobacillus cienkowskii. Classification (GTDB taxonomy): domain Bacteria; phylum Bdellovibrionota_B; class Oligoflexia; order Silvanigrellales; family Silvanigrellaceae; genus Silvanigrella; species Silvanigrella cienkowskii. Next base: position 2,628,908 of record NZ_CP146516.1, read on the forward strand.
ATCTTTTAAATTATATAAAAAATCATTTTCACTAATTTTTATCGGATTATTTAACCAATACATAAAATATAATAAAGGAAAAACAACAAAAATAAAAAATGTATAAAAAATTATTTTTTTCATATTAAATGTTCCAAAGTTTTTTTGCTAAGTTAATTCTTAATTCATTAATATTAGGAGCTAACTTAATATCTGAATAATTCCAAATGATCTTCGACAATTTCCTAGATTCTAAAAGTGCTGATTGAACGTCTTCTTCGCTGCATTCATAAAAATCATTTTCATTTAATAAAAAATATTTACTACATGAAGTATATTCGTTATAAATAAATATTCTAGGACATTTTTTTATTCCATATTTTTTTCTTTTGGCTGTTCTATTTGTTAGTAAAATATGGTACTGCTCATTTTTATTTTCATCAACACAAAACCAAAACGAAGTACCTGTATATCCTAAATGCCCAAAAACTTTATTTTTATATAAATCCCAATCCTTTATACCAGATACTGAATTTTCTTTAGAGGGTGTATCTAAACCAAAAACAAATTGATTATTTACCTTACTTATATAATTTTTAGAATTTAAAATTTTTCTTTGACTATTAATCAATTTTTTTACTGCAATTTTAACATCAATTATATTTCCAAAAAAACCTGCATGGCCAGAAACAATGCTATTTTCTCTAAAATAAGACAAAAAATTTGCATTGTTATCATTACAAAATCCATATTTAAATTTGTTTTTTTTAATTAATGAAATTTCATCCTTATTTATAGACATATAAGAATAAAATGGAATAAAATTATTAATTTTTTCTAAATGAATACTTGAATGATAAAAGTTCGTATTTAAATTATTATTTAAAAAATTAATCAACCCAATCCATCCATTATTATCTAAAAAATTATCTTCAACTATTCTTGCTAATAAAAAATAGTTGACATCTGAATAGCAATTATTACCGTAACTAATGTTATCAAACGACTTAATTACGCTATTATTTAAATTAATTTTCACTTTATTAATAAAATTTTTATCTTTTTTATTAATTAAAACATCATAATAAGTATTACTTTGATCCCACAAAGCACTACCCATCCAAAACCATTTTTTTGCTCCCGAATAATGAGATAAAAAAGAATCTAGTGTGTATCTATTTTTATGATTTATTAAATGATCAAGCAGATTTTTGTTTACTCCACTTTTATTTAAATCTATATTAATCTCTTTTAAAGGATTTAGTAATATTTTTATATAATCATCTTTAAATTTTTCTCTAAAAAATAGATTAATAAAAAATGGTTTTGTCAAACTAGAAAGATCAAAACAAGGATGTAGATTATCGTTATTTTTTTTATTATTAATAGAATACTCATCTGCCCAATATGCAGACATACAGCCATTCTGATTTGCAAATGACCAGGATGTAAAATTATTATTATTTACCTTCTCTTCAAGCTCTATTGCACACTGCAAAAAACTTTCTGGAAGCGTAGAAGATAGTATTTTTTGAATTGTAAAATTCATGTTATGAGTACCCTGCCTTGGATGTCCTTGGCAATTAATCATACTTATAGGGTGCACTATGGATCTTACTAAAGTAAAGCCTCATTGCCCGTTTTCAATGCCAAAAAAAGAGCTATTGCAGTCTGATTTTAATCATTTTTGCAACGCAAAACTTGGATTAGCCCCAAATAAGGTTCAAGCAGATCTCTTAAGGTGGCTTGATGAGGACCATGGCTCAGGAGACCCTTCTTTATATTCGGGTATAACTGACGTTCAGCTAGCAAATTTTTATATTGTTGCCAAACAAAACTTTACTCTTTGCGGTTTGAACATCATGCAAGAGATATTTTATTTAGCATCGGGTGGTGAAATCAAACTCTTTTCAGATGTTAAAGATGGAGAGCTTGTCGAAAAGAGGGATATAATATTAGGAGGTATTGCAAATACAACCAGTATTCTCTTAGCAGAGCGGACAGCGCTTAATATTGGTGCAAAATTATCTGGAATTTCTACAAAAACCAAATTAATTTTAAGTGAAATTCGGAAATACTCAGAAGATGTTAATCTGCTAGAAACAAGAAAAACGACGCCTGGATTAAGAATCTATGAAAAGTATGCAACTCGTACTGCAGGTGCAAGAAATCATAGACATGGACTTGACTGCGGCGCTATGCTAAAAGAAAACCATTTAAGAAGTATTGGCAGTATCGAAATTGCTTTAGATAATCTTACAAATAATGCGCCAATTCTTACAAAAATTGAAATAGAAGTTACAAATTTAACTGAATTTCGTGCAGCATTAAAAAAACAACCTGATGTCATTATGTTAGATAATTTTTCTAATGATGACATTAAAATAGCAGTGCAAGAAAAAAATAATTACAACAAAAATATCAAGTTAGAGCTAAGTGGCAATTTAGATGAAAAAAATATAAATGAAATTAGTACAATTGGTGTTAACTATCTCAGTATGGGGGCTTTAATTCATAAAGCTTCTTGGGTGGATATCAGTTTGCAGCTCTATTTATCTTAAAGGTAACAATAATTAAAATGGACAAGAATGACTTTTTTACAATTTATACAGAAACAACCACTTCTACAATGGACTTTGCCAAAGATTTTGTTCATAAAAATAAGATTCAAAATCAAATCATTGCCTTTATGAGCAAAAATCAAACGCATGGTAGAGGTCGAGGTGGCACAACCTGGCATACAAATTCCGAAAATTCCAATTTAAAAAATATCAATAATGCATCAAAAGAAATTTATTACAATAATTTATTATCTGCTATTGAGAACGAAACTGACTTTACTCCTACAACATTTTTCTTTCCCAAAAACAGAATTAAAATACCTTTAAATTGGATTACGTCTTTAATTGGATGCTCTATTTTAGATGCATTAAAAACAACCGAACGGTTTATTCAAACTATTATTCCAGAGTTATCTATAAATAACAAAAAAGAAATTTATATCAAATGGCCAAATGATATTATATTTTTAAAAAGCGATGAAAAATCTAATACAAAATCATACAAAAAAATTTGTGGTATATTAACAGAAACATCTAGTAGTCAAAAAGAAATTGGTGATTTTTATATTGGCATAGGGCTCAATTTTTTTTCGCACCCAAATTTAGAAAAATCGAGTTCATTTTGGGAAAGCTTATTTTTTTCAGAGCAAAATAAATCCGTTAAAAAAGAAATCAATAAAAGCTTAAAATCTCCTGAATTTAGAAAAGCTGTACTCAATAAGTTTTGTAGCTCTTTAATGCAAGAAATTATAGATTACCTCTGTACTCCAAGAGCTATAGATCAAATAAAAACAATTGTCATTGCAAGATCATTGCCAATCGGAACACTATTATCTGTTGATAAAGGGTCAAAAATTGGAGTATTTTTAGGTTTAGATGACAATTCTCAATTATTACTAGAAAATCATGCTCCTATAATCTCTGGAGATGTAGAATACAAAGAAATTCCATTAAATATTAATACTAGAACAAAAATCAAAACAACAAACTATGAAACACCTACAATAGCTATCGATTTTGGAAATACAAATGCTCATTTTTCATTTAATGATTTTCAAAATTTATCATATAATATTAATATTCCATATGATATTCTTCTCAATGATTACAAAAATGGGTTAAGAAAAGCCTTAAATTCTTTTTCAACAAAATTTGTTCAAGAAAAAAATAAAAAAATTGATCTACTTTATTCAACTGTAATAAAGTCAGATAAAACTCAAACTTGCCTTAGTAACATAAAAAAATACTTTCAATTCTTATTTCCTGAAATTTCTTTTAATGAAATTCAAGTGACAGAAAAAGATATTTTTGAATGTATTGACCTTAAAGGCAACCTTGTCGCCAAAAATCTTGGTTCTGATAGAGCTTTAAAGTTTTTGTTTGCTTATGAAACTGCTAAAGAAAAAAAAGAAAATATTATTACATTTTCTTTTGGTACTGCTGTCACCTGTGAAGGAGTTTCATCAGACCTCTCTGTATTAGAAAATTTCATATTTCCCGGAATTCAAATGGCATTTAATGCTATTAATTATTATACTGATTTAGTCCCTTTATTTCAAGCTAATCATGAATTATTTTCACCAAAAGACAAACTTTGGGATCAAGAAGTTTATGTACAAAGAGGAATTTTTCTATCTACCGCCGCTTGCGTTATTACAACTTTGCAAATGCATTCTCCTTGTAAATGTTATTTTAGCGGAGGGAATGCAGAAGCTGTATTAAAAGTAATAAATGAGATTTTTCCAAATCATAATTTAAACATTGAAATTTCATTAAATGTTGAAAATGAAATGCTAATTAAATATAAAAAACATTTCTTAAAAAATAAACAATTTGTAAATCAAACATCAAATATTATTCCATTTCAAAAAAAAAATCTTTCCTCTGATATAGCTCTACAACCTGATAAAATTTCTGATGTTCTTAAAACAATGCTAAAAGCAAGAGTCACAAAACTTGAAGACAGAACAACTGAGCCACGCCTTGAAGACTTCAGAAAAATTGGCTCATTAATTGAAAATATTATTAATAATGATCGCATTGATTTGTACATGGCTAATAAATTTCATTTTCATAACAGAGATACGTGGAGAACAAGAATTTTAAATGGAGAAGTTTTAATTGAACATGGAGCTCATAATAAAAACAAAAAAAATCCTGTATTAAATAAAATCAAGCCTACATATAAAATTAAAAACTTTGATCAAATTTGGTTGTTTCATCCTCCAGAATACGAACCAGATTTAATTGATAAAATTGATGTCATTTTTGATGATGGTGATGTTTGTGTCTTTGCAAAACCACCAAATATGGTTATCCATGCGGCTGGGATATATGGTAAAAACACGTTTGTAAATATAGTAAAAAAAATGGGTTATGCAGAGTGTTCTGCTGTTCATAGAATAGACAGAGAAACTAGCGGAATTTTAACCTGTGCTCGCAAACCAGACACGCGCAGCTTAATTTCACAAGCATTTAGAGAAGGCAATATCAAGAAAATGTATATTGCTGTAACTAAAGGAACACGAAAACTTCCACAATATTTTAAGGTCAAATTACCTATAGGACAACCAGAAAATTCATTAATTAGATTAAAACTTTGGGTACATGGACAGTTTCCTCAGCACGCAGAAACATGTTTTTACAAAATAGCATCATTTAACGATTTTAATATGTTTGCCTGTTTTCCACAAACAGGAAGAACAAATCAAATTAGAATTCATTTGGCAGCAATCGGACAATGGATTGTTGGTGATAAAATGTATCATAAAAATGAAGAGGTTTTTATAAAGTTTTATGAAGAAGGCTATTCCAATTGGGTTCACGAACAAACCTTATTTCCAAGACATATGTTACATAATACAGCAATAATGGCTCAAAATATAAATTTAGAAAACCTAACTAAAAAACCCGTCATCTGCGAACTATACTCTGACATGATGGAATCAGAAATTGTTCAAAATTTACTTTCAAGTTCTAAAATTCCTAAAACTTCAATTGAACAACAACAATATTTTGAAAATATTTTTTTAAATACACTTAAGTTAGATTTTACTCGTTTTCCAGAAATCCAAGAGGAAATAGACAATGAAACATAAATCCAAAAACTTTGAAACGATCTGTGTTCATGCTGGCAATAAACCAGAAGAACTAACAGGTGCTATTATGACGCCTATTTTTCAAACATCAACATATGTCCAAGATAGCCCAGGAAACCCAAAACTTTACGATTATGCCAGAGCCGGAAATCCGACACGCACAGCTCTAGAAACAGCGTTAGCAGAGCTAGAAAATTGCAAATATGCATTTTCTTTTTCGTCAGGATTGGCTGCTGTAGGAGCTGTAGCACAGCTATTATCTCCAGGAGATCACGTTCTTGTTTGTGATGATGTTTATGGAGGGACAGGGAGACTTTTTAGAAAAATATTTTCTAAATACAAAATTGATTTCGAATTTATAGACATGACAAATAATAAATTTGATTCTTTTTTTAAAAAGAATACACGGATGGTTTGGCTTGAAAGCCCTACTAATCCACTTCTTAAATTAATTGATATAGAAAAAATTTCTACTATAGCAAAGCAATTTAATGCGATAACAGTTGTTGATAACACTTTCGCATCACCTATTTTTCAAAATCCTATTGATTTAGGAGCCGACATTGTTTTGCATAGCACAACCAAATACATAGGCGGTCATAGCGATATCATTGGAGGTTGCGTCATGCTTAATAATAATGAAATAGCTGAACAACTCAAGTTCTTACAGTTTGCAGCAGGCAGTGTAAATGGACCAATGGATGCATTTTTAATACTGAGAAGCATTAAAACTTTATCTCTAAGAATGATAAAACATTATGAAAATGCACAATTTATTGCTCATGAAATGGAAAAGTTAAAAATTTTTTCAGAAGTTATCTATCCAGGTTTAAAATCTCACCCACAATATTCTCTTGCAAAAAAACAAATGAAAGGTTTTTCGGGTATAATTACTGCAAGAATTGATGGAGATTTTGAGAAAGTAAAAAAATTTCTTTCAAAATTAAAATATTTTTCTCTTGCTGAAAGTTTGGGGGGGGTTGAATCTTTAGTCAACCATCCAGAAACTATGACTCATGCCAGTGTTCCACCAGATCATAGAAAAAAACTTGGTATTACATCAAATCTTATTCGATTTTCTGTTGGTATCGAAAATTCAGAAGATCTCATTGAAGATATTAAAAGAGCGGCAAATTTTTGACTCCAATTTGAACATTAGTTTCAATATACCGAAAAAAATTCGGGAGGTAAATTATGAAACCCGATATAAATAAAAAGAAAATGCGAGCATCTGATGAACTTGAAGTCATTAAGCTCATCTTAGACGAAGATAAAGATTTAAAAAAACGTGTCATGAGATTTATTCAGAAAAGTTTAGGTAAAACAACTTCAGTCACGGCTAAAAGTAAAAAAGGTGGAACGCCTTAGTTGCACCTTTTTTTAATCTATAATATTGCCATTTTCAGCAAAACTATTGCTAACTTCTTTTGAAACATTAATTAATCTTAAATTCTTTTCTTGCGCTTGAGTGTAACTCATATTCATTGCCCATAATGGCCCTAAAATTCCAATTAATAAAGCACCACCTGCTGCAACAAGCGACATTACCATCATACCCGAATTCGTTTCTTGCGATTGTTGATTTTGAATCGAATAACGCGTGCCTGGTTTAAACCACATTTCAGCAATAATGGAGAGATAAAAGTATAAAGATAAGCAGCTAAAAATAATTAAAATAATTATAAGCCCAATAAATCCTTCATTCATTGCAGCAAAAATCATGAAAAATTTACCAAAAAATCCTGCCACAGGAGGAATACCAGCAAATCCAAATAAAAATATACTTAAAGTGACTGCTGCAACTGGTTTTTTAAAACCTATTCCAGCAATTTCTTCTTTTAATAAATCTTCTCTATTAGAATCTTCTAACCAAGCTACAACAGTAAAGGCGCCCATACTTAATACCGCATATATCACTGCGTAAGAAACTAAAGATTGTTTTGCTTGCAAACTAGAAGGATTTGCAGCAAGTGATGCAAACGCTAAGCAAAAGTAACCAGCATTTGCAATTGAAGAATACGCTAAAATTCTTTTAATGCTATTATGAACTAAACCAAACATAGAGCCTATAGCAATGGAAAGAGCCCCAAATACCCAAAAAATAATTATGAGACCAGTTCTATCTGTGGTTGTTCCTTCTTGACTCAACAATCTTAACAAAACAATTGCAATACTAAATTTCACTAAAGAAGCCATATAACCCGTTAAGTGTGAGTTTGCTCCTTGATAAACATCTGGAGCCCAAGAATGAAAAGGAGCGATGGCAAGTTTAAAAGCAAGACCACAAAATATAAATAGGATGCCGATTAAACCAAAAGGTTTAGAAAAAGAAAGATGAAGCAAACTGAAATCTGCAAAACGCAAAGAACCAATATTTGCATACACTAATGCAGCACCCATTAATAATAATGCGGCTGCTGCAGCGCCAAGAATAAAGTATTTGATTGCAGCTTCCATACCCTGAAGCGATCTACGTTGATAGCCAACTAAAACATAAAGTGAAATACTTGTTAGTTCGAGACCTACAAAAAAACTCAAAAACTCACCTGCAGAGCACATTACCATCAAGCCAGAAGATGAAAATAAAATTAATGTTAATAACTCTGATCGTAAAAGTTGTTTTCCAAATTGAGTCATTGAACATGCAAGAAGCGTAAATAACGTACCAAATGCAATCACTATAAAAGAAAGTCGTGAAATATCGTCAATTAAAACACCACTTCCTAAAAAAGCAGTAGGAAATTGAGCTTGATTTAAAATCGCAGAACCTGCAGCAATAAAACATGCCGCAATGGCAACATACCAAGCAGGATAACTTGGTTTATCTGGAGCGGTTTTAAACACTCCAAGTAACATAGTAACAAGCCCTGCAAAAAGCATAACCATAACTGGCATATTTAAAATATAAAAAGATGAAGCAGGTAAAATATCATCCCACAAACGAGTTTGGATAGCATTTTTAACGGCTTCTTGGAGTTGAGATATCATCAATTCATTCGACATCATTTAACTCCTTCCGTATTCTTTTTTAATTTTGTATTTAAAGGCATGAGAGTAGAATCCTTAAGATTAGCAAGCTCAGAAGCATAATATGTTTGGCTAATCACACTTCGTTCAATTTTTAATAATGTTGGCTTAGAATGCTCTAATATTGCAGAAGACGCAAATCCTAAAACAAATATCAAAATACTTAAAATACTTAACTGAGCTACTTCAAGGCGACTTAAGCCGCTTAATTGTTTGTTTTCTGCTTTATCTAGTGGTCCAAATAAAATTTTATAAGTTACCCACAAAATATAAACAGCTCCAAAAATAACTCCCAACGTTGCAACTGTGCCAATAATTGGGCTTGCTTGGAACGCTCCAATTAAAATCAGCCATTCTCCAATAAAGCTTCCTGTACTTGGTAAAGCAACAGATCCCATTGCAACAATTACAAAGAAAAAAGCAAACCACGGAAGCACTTTTGCAAGTCCACCAAAATCATCTAAATCAAAACTATTTCGCCTTTGATATAGAAAATTAAATAAAATAAATAAAGCTCCCGCAGTCACTGCATGGTTAATCATTTGGTATAAAGCACCTTGTAAACCAATAGTATTGAGTGAAAAAATACCGAGAACTATAAAGCCAAGATGACTTAAAGAAGAAAATGCCATAATTCTTCTAATATTTTTTTGTTGCCACGCAATTAGGGCTCCATAGATAATACCAATAACTGCAACAATCATAATTGGAGTCGAAAATTTTAATGCCGCAGTAGGAAACAAACAAATTCCAAAACGAATTAAGCCATAAGTTGCAAGCTTTAAAATAACACCGGACAACAATGTATAAGTCGCTGGAGCTTGTTCGTATGTATCTGGTAACCATGAATGAAATGGAAAAATAGGCGCTTTAATTCCAAACGCTAAAAGGACACATAAAAATAATGAAGTTTGCTCAGTAGGTGATAAATTTGCAGCTGTTTTATACAAGTCTAGTAAATTTGAAGAATATATTCCAGAATTTAATTGCCCATGAATATAATACAAATAAATTAACGCAACCAACATAAATAAACTACCAAATACTCCATAAATAAATAGTTTGATAGTTGCATAAACACGATCTTTTCCGCCCCAAATTCCTAACATAAAATACACAGGAATTAAACTTAATTCCCAAAACACATAAAATAACACCACATCCAAAGATACAAAAACACCAATTATAGCAGACTGCAATAAAAGAAACAAAGCGAAAAATCCTTTTATTCCAGTATTAATTGTTGAATAAGCTGTCATCACAACAATAACAGAAAATATTGTTGTGAGTAATACGAGTATTAAGCTTAGTCCATCAACACCTACTATATAATTAATTCCAGTACTCTTAGGCAACCAACCTAAAAATTGAGCAAACTGAAAATTAGAAGAATGTGGTACAAAATACTTAACAAGATGTAACGAAAATACAAGTTCAACTATTGTTCCAATTAAAGCAATATTTTTATGCACTCGACAATCACGCGTAGTCGGAATCAAAAGGATAATCAATGCAACTAAAACTGGAAATATTATAAGCAGCGATAAAATCCACTGCGAAACGCCATCGATCATTGTGTCCTCTCAGTTGCTCAAATAAATAGGATTAATCCAAAAATTATAATGCTGATGAAAATAGACTTAAGGTAATTCCTTGCCAATCCTGTTTGGGTGTCACTCACAACGCTTGTGCCCGTATAAAGAGTTTCTGGAATACCATTTACAACATTTTCAATTACTTTTTTATCAAAAAAACTATATAATATTTGACCAATTTTTGCGAGTGGTTTAATAAAAACTAACATATAAAGTTCATCAACTCTCCATTTATCACGAACTAAACGATAAATAGGTCCAAATGCATTTGCAAATTTTTCACCGCCCTGAGGGCCATTGCGATAAAGGAGTATAGCAAATGAAGCGCCAACAAACACAATCAATATAGAAGCGCCCATGAGACTAAACTCCATAGAGTGACTTAAATGAGCAAAGTTAAAGTTGCTTGCTGTTAAAATTGTTTGCGCTTGTCCAAGCACAGGAGACAAAAATGTTGTAATAAAATCAGGCTTACCAGTTAAAACTTCAGGAATTGCTATTGCTCCACCAAAAATAGAAAGCACAGCTAATATCATTAAAGGAATAGTTATAACATAATTTGTTTCATGAATATGCTCAGGATGCTGCGCTCTGCATTCTCCAAAAAAAACAAGCCAAGTTAGTCTCAACATATAAAAAGCAGTAAATCCTGCGGTAATCCAACCAATTAACCATAAAATAGGACTGCCAAAAGGCCCAGACCACGCGGCAGCAAGAATTGCATCTTTTGAAAAAAATCCGGAAAACCCTGGAAATCCAATTATTGCAAGGGTTGCTATCATAAATGTTGCAGAAGTAATAGGCATTTTTTTAAATAATCCGCCCATTTTTCTAATATCTTGTTCATGATGCATTGCATGAATCACACTACCTGCGCCCAAAAATAAACAGGCTTTAAAAAAGGCATGAGTTACCACATGCGCAACGCCATATTGAAACGCTCCAACTCCACATGCTAAAACCATGTAACCAAGCTGACTACACGTTGAGTAAGCCAAAACTTTTTTAATATCAGTTTGCGCAAAACCTATTGTTGCAGAAAAAATTGCGGTCGCAGCACCCACTATCGCTATTGTTGCCATAACGCTTGGACTCAATACAAGAAGGTAACTGACTCTATTCATCAAATAAATACCCGACGTCACCATTGTCGCGGCATGAATAAGCGCAGATACAGGTGTTGGACCTGCCATTGCGTCAGGCAGCCATGTATAAAGAGGAATCTGAGCAGATTTACCAGCTACTCCAAGTAATAAACACAAACCAATGAGGGTAATTTCTACAGAATTATTAGTAACAAAGTCTTGTGGTAAAGAGGCTATAGCAACAGCAAGTTCACTGTAATTAATTGTATTAAACAGCATATAACAAAGAAACATTGCAATTAAAAAACCTGCATCACCAACTCGATTAGCAATAAAAGCTTTAATTGCAGCCATTGAATTTTCTTTATCTTCGTACCAATAACCAATTAACAAATAAGAACAGACTCCAACTCCTTCCCAGCCTAAAAATGTGACCAACATATTTGAGCCTAAAACAAGAAGAAGCATTGAAACGATAAATAGATTTAAATAAACAAAAAATCTGTAAGAGCCTTTTTCATGACGCATGTACTCACCAGAGTACAAATGAATGAGAGAACCTACCCCTGTTATCACAAGTAAGAATATTCCTGACAATCTATCAACTGTGAGTCCAAATGGAATATTAAATTCTTTTCCATTAACAAGAGGAACAGATATCCAATCAAATAAATTAACAGTAATTGTATTTCCTAAAATAATAGAATCAAAAAATAATTTTAAAGAAAATATAAATGGAAAAACGACCACACCAGTGGCAATAGTGCAAATCAAACCAATACTCGCATTTCGAAGGAGAAATGCATTAATTAATGCCCCTAATAAAGGAATAAGTACAATTAAGGTAACCAATGTTTGTTCTTGCATTTTTATCCTCTAAGCATTCTGAGATCATCAATTTCTAAAGTTGATTTTTCTCTGTAAAGCGAAACAATAAGAGCAAGTCCTACCCCTGCTTCACATGCAGCAACAGCCATTACAAAAAACATAATAACTTGTCCATCAATGGTATTCGTCATACTGCTTGCACTGATAAAAGCAAGATTCGCTGCATTTAACATAACTTCTACGCTAAGCATCATAAAAATAATATTTTTTCTTAGCATAACGCCTAACATGCCTACAATAAATAATAATAATGCAAAATAAATCCCTAATTCAGGAAGACTTGGCATCATTCACCTTCGCTTTCTTTGCTATAACTATTGCACCAATAATTGCTACAAGAATCAAAAAACTAATAAGCTCAAAAGCCCATAAATAATCTGTAAACATTAGTGCAGAAACATTTTTTACATTTTCATTCATAGAGTCTGGATAATAGGGAGGACGAGAATTAATCAACGTTTGCGAATTTAATGCTGATAATAAGTAACCTTGACCAACTTTTGTTCCTAAAAATAATGCAATTAAAAAACCTAATACAATATATATAAGCTCAAATATTGTAATTCTGCCATATCTCAATTCCTCGGGAGGCAAATTTAAAAGCATGATTACAAATACAAAAACCACCATAATGGCGCCTGCATAAACAATAATTTGAGCGACGGCAGAAAAATGCGCTCCCAGCATTCCAAACATTCCTGCAATTAACATCATAACTATAATTAGTATCATCGATGCCGTAACAGGCCATTTGCGGCTAATCATCATGATCGATAAAAATACAGTCATGATTCCCATGATTAAAAAAGAAATTTGAGTCATCATAATCTATTCTTCCTTTTTCTAATGAAACTTGACAATTGCTGTTACAATTGCAGAAATAATAAGATTTATGAGCGCAATCGGCAATAAATATACCCAACCCAATTTCATCAATTGATCATAACGAAAGCGAGGTATTGTAAAGCGAACCTGAATAAATATCCACATTAATAGAATTACTTTAGCAAGAAGAACAACTATTCCCAATGGTAATAGGAACCATCTTGTTAATACTTCTCCAAACTGAGGAGTTAGCACTTCCAATAGATATGATTGTGTAATCCATGGTAATTCATAACCACCAAAAAACAAAGACACAGTAAGAACGCACATTACAAACATCATTGAATATTCGCCCAAGAAAAAAAGCGACCAACGCATTGCGCCATATTCTGTTAAAAATCCTGCCACCAACTCACCCTCGCTTTCTGCAAGGTCAAAAGGAAGTCGATTTGTTTCAGCAAAAATAGTTACAATAAAAATAATAAATGAAATTGGAGCATGTATAATTCCCCAATTTGGAATAAATCCCCAAAGAACATCTGCTTGTTTCGTTATCATTATTTGTAGATCTAGTGTTCCCCAAATAAAAACTAAAGGAATAATACTTAGTCCCATTGCAACTTCATAACTAATCATTTGCGCCGAAGCGCGAAGACCACCTAATAAAGAATACTTATTATTTGATGACCAGCCTGCAAGTGTAACCCCATAAACAGCTAATGAAGATAAAGCAAATATTAATAAAAATCCTGAATTTAAACTAACAGCTTGTAATGAAATTATTTGATCATTAAATAAAACAAAACTACCCCAAGGAATAGCCACTGTCACAGCTAATCCTGTAACCACTGGAATTACAGGAGCCATTACATAAAATGCTTTGTGAACATAAGGAGGAACAAAATCTTCTTTAAAAAGAAGCTTAATCGCATCAGCAATAGGTTGCCCTAAACCAAAAATTCTAAATTTAAATATACCGACTCGATTAGGTCCAATACGTCTTTGAATAATTGCGCATTGTCGTCTTTCAGCCCAACTCATAATAGGAGCAATTTGAGCTCCAACCGCAATTCCAAGAAGCATTAATAGTATTGTACTAATAATTTGTACTAAATTAAAATCCATCATTTGACTTCACCTCTTAATCCCAACGAAGTGCGCCACGCCTGAGTACATAAATGTAACCAACAGTTAGTGTTGCAATAAATATTCCGACCTCAACAATTCCAAACCACCCTAAATAGTCAAATGCAGTTGACCAAAGATACATAAAGATTGTTTCAATATCAAAAAGAATAAATAATATTGCTGTCAAATAAAACTTAATCGAAAACCTTTGTTCTGCTGAGCTTGTAATTGGCAGACCACACTCATAAACTTCAAGTTTACGAGTATTTGGCTTTTTAGGGCCAAGCAATAAAGACATACCGCTAACACCAAGGCCAAGTACTAACCCAAAAATCAAAATGAGCAATAAAGGCAAATAAGGGTGCATACCTATATAACTAACGGATTGCTCCATATCCAAGTTCCTCCTCAACGAGTTCAACTAACTCATATTGATGAATGCGACAAGTGAACGGTTATCTTAATGCATTGGAGTACTCTTCCTTAAGAATAACCATTCTATAAACGAGTGACGCACATAATCGAGATGTCATCTCAAAAGTATCCCTTGCTGGACACAGTTCTGCAATATCCATAACACGACATGCTCTAAATTTTGCTAAAAAGGAAAATGATGGAGCCAAATCCCTGAATTGCGCTCCAAAAGGAGTAGAAGCGCTTGTTCCAGGAGCAATTGATTGGTCAAATACGTCTAAACATAAAGAAAAATGCAAACTTCCATTATATCTATCAAATCCAAGGTTTGCACATGTATCAATATGATCACGAATATGTTCTAGGGGAGCTTGGCCTTTTTCCCCATTAAAAACTTTCCAAACATTTGAAAGTGCCGTGTATTCTATTATTTTTATATTATGCTGTAATGCAAATTCATATAAAGAATAAGGGTTTCGCTCTCTTTGTATTCCAATTTCCAATAACGCATTTCCATTTATAATATTATTTTTAAAATCTTGAATTATTCGATGAAAAGCTGTTCCACTATTAATTTGATTGTCAATTACTGGTCTTAAATCAAGATGCGCATCAAAATTTATTATTGGGATTACTTGTCCTTTTTTAGCATTTACATGGCCTTTATAACTTCCATAACTAAAATCATGACCACCACCAATTACAAATATTAATTTTGGATTAAGTTTTAAAAAAAATTCAACTACTTTTGCCAAATTTTCGTGGGTTTCTTCTATTGAATCTGACAAAATAATATCACCAACATCTACAAAATTTTGGGATATTTTATTTTTATTTTGATTCCTAAAAGAATTCTTATCAAATATAAAATTGTCATATAAATTATAAAAACAGCTCCTAAATAAACTTGGTCCTTTGTCAGCACCTGGATGTCCTAGATTAGCTTTCACACCTCTGTCATCAGGCACGCCAATTATTACATATTTATTTTCAATAAAATTATTTTTTTTTAGCAGATTTTTTAAATTAACAGACGTTTTAATTAATTCTTCTCCAATTGTTTCATTTTTTATTATTTTAATATTATTAATTGGTTTCAAAAAATTAAAAATACTATTAGCCATATTTTTACCCTAAATAAACTCGTTTACAATTTTAATATAAATAAAATAATTAAATACATACTTAAAATTAACATATTTTATTTATAAACACAAACTCAATTTATAGTAATTTTTTAAATTATTTAAAATACTGGGCAAATTATTTTTTAAAGTTTTATATTAGAATTAATTATTCATTTTATAAGTTTTTTATTTAGAGCTCAAATTTATTTTATTTTCTTTTTTTTAGAGTTTCCCAATCTTCATTTTTTAATGACTTTAAAAAATTAAATTCTCCCGCTCCTTGTAACCATTCTCCACCATCAATTGTCACCACTTCACCATTTATAAATCCAGCATAATCAGAAACCAAAAAGGATGCCAAATTTGCTAATTCAATATGTTCTCCATGTCTGCCAAGAGGATTTTTGGTCTCTAAAACTTTTCCTAAATCTTCACTTGGAACTAATCTTTCCCATGCCCCCTTTGTAGGAAATGAACCAGGAGCTATTGCGTTCATTCGTATACCTCTGTTTCCCCATTCAACCGCTAAACTTCTTGTCATAGCTAGAACACCTGCCTTAGCCATAGCAGAAGGCACAACATAGGCAGATCCAGTCCAAGAATAGGTTGTCACAATATTGAGAACACTTGCCTTTGTACCAAATTTTAACCATCTCTTACCGCAGTCTAAAGTCATGTTTGCGGTTCCATGCAGAACAATATTTAAAACAATATCAACAGCTCTATAAGAGAGATCTTCGGTACGTGAAATAAAATTACCTGCAGCATTATTAACTAAGACATTAATGGGTTCATCCTGCCAAATTTCGTCCAACATTTTTTCAATAGATTGAGCATCTCGTACATCACAAACTTTATAAGTCACCATTCCATTAAATTTTGCATTAAGCTCATCGCAGGTATCTTTCAGTACTTGTTCTCTTCTTCCACATATTACAACTTTTGCTCCTAATGTTAAAAATCGTTCTGACATACTTTTACCAAGACCAGTTCCACCACCAGTAACAAGAACCTTCTTTTCTTTTAACAAGTCAGAAACAAACATTTAATTTTTCCCTCCTTTTTTATCATTTAAAACATTTTTCTCAGCTTTGCTTAATATAAATAGCGGTTGTATTAAGTATCTCTTCGTTTCTTTGCAATATTGAATCGTTAAATCATATTTTGAGAATATTACCCTTGCACGTTGAACTATTTTTTCTAAACATATCCTAAAACTTTCTTTTCGAAGCAAAGATGCTTCTTCATATTGCTCATAAAATTTACTTAACATCTCGTCGCGCTTTAATCCACTTGGATGCTCAGACAACAAACGCATGAGCCTGCCAGGCTCTCTAAGCAGCTCGCCAGGAGCTACAAAATCAACATATGTTATACACAACTTAATCCATTTATGCGTTGCACTCATTGAATAAGTCACTTCATTTAATGCAAGCTCCAATGGTCCTTGTAGTCTAGAAAAATATTCACTTTTTCTTGTAGATCTTCTATTCTTACCTGCTCTAACCTTTGTGCTTCGAGTACTTAAATCTATTTTATTGCTTATAAAAATATCAGCCATATCGTGGTTCTCCCATTCAAAATTGATCTCAAAGATTAGAATTTGAATCTTTGACATATTGCTATATGCAAGAACTATGCCAATATTATTAATGAATAATTTTCAATAATTTTAGTATATTAAGATATTATTGAAAATCAAAAAACTACCAAAAGCCGAAAAGCAGTCAATTTCTAAAAAAAGGTGCCTGAAAATCGTTCAATCAAACTAATTTATTTCTTTATTTTCAATTAGTTAAAAAATTTCGTAGTGACCGATTTTCAGGCACCACGAAATTAAAGTAACAAAATCTTAAATTATTCGTAAACTTTTAAATAAAAAACCCAAAGGGACATCTGATTTTTATTAGATGTCCCTTTGGGTTTTACGGATTCGTTACTTGAGCTTGCTTTTAAGCTTGCTCATAGCTTTTTAGCTCTTCTGCCGAAACAAAACGACTAGAAATACGAGCAGCCTTACCGCGAAGCTTCTTAATGTAGTAAATTCTTGAACGACGCACTTTACCACGTACCTTAACATCAACATGATCAATTAAAGGTGAGTGTACATAAAAGTTGCGCTCAACCCCAATACCACCAGAAGACATTTTACGAACTAAAAATGTTGAATTTGTTGTTCCCTTACGAAAACGAATAACAGTACCTTCAAAAGATTGTAAACGATACTTTGGAGTTCCATCTTTTTCTGTACCTTCTTGAATTTTTACCCAAACGCAAACGGTGTCCCCAGCTTTAAAGATAGGAAGCTGTTTTTGGCGCAAGTGCATTGATTCAAAAGACTTTAAAATAGGATGTTTCATATTTATACCACCTATACAGAGAATTGCCTAAAGTCGGTTTCTCAAAAATTATATGTTAACAATAAAAATGGTCGGAGCGACAGGACTTGAACCTGCGACCTCTTGCACCCCAAGCAAGTGCGCTAGCCAGGCTGCGCTACGCTCCGAGTCAAGTACCAATATTTTTACTTATTTTGATAAAGCAGCCATTGATTTCTTAACAAGAGCTTCAAATACCGCGCCATCCTGAATTGCAATTTCAGACAATTGTTTACGATCTAAAACAATATTTGCCTTCTTTAAACCATTCATGAATTTGCTGTAAGGCATACCATGCGCACGAGCTGCAGCATTAATACGCTGAATCCACAATGCACGAAAATCGCGTTTTTTAACTTTACGGTCGCGATAAGCGTAACATAAAGCACGACGAACAATTTGAATAGCCGTTCTATATAGCTTACTGCGGGTTCCACGGTAGCCTTTTGCTAATTTCAATACTTTTTTATGACGACGACGAAGTTTAA